>JAYVSF010000838.1:0-5157 GCA_043775605.1 Myxococcales bacterium | reverse complement strand
CCGAGGCGTCGTCGGTCGGCGGCTCGGCCGGCGCCGCCAGCGCCGGCAGGGCCTCGCAGGCGTAGACCAGCTCCTCGAGATCGACCGGGACGATGCCCTCGAGCTCGGCGCCGACCGCCTTGTCGAGGTCGGCCCGGCGGGTGAGCTTGAAGCCGAACTCGAGGACGTGGACGAAGACCTGGGCGCCGCTGACCGCGAGGTAGCCGGTGTCCTTGCCGAGGCCGTGCTCGCTGATGATGCCGGCCAGGACCCGGGCCGCCCGCTGCATGTACGGCTCGTCGCCGGGCGGGACCAGGCGCTCGATCACCTCGTCGACGGCCGCCTGGCGGAAACCGCCGTGGGCGATCGCGACCTTGACGCTCCATGCGCCGAGGTCGATGGCGAAGATGCGGCTCATGACGTGCTCCTCGAGTCTCTGCTCTTCACGGCACTACTCTTCTCGGTACCACTGCCAGGCGCCCGTCGACGGGTTGCCCTGCCAGCGGCGGTTCTGCAGCGCGCCCTGCTGATCCCACATGGCCCGGATGGTCCGGCGCAGCGGCAGGAGCGGTGGGTTGCGGGCGATGTCGGCGTAGGCCTCGATCTGGAACGCGCGCGGCGGATCGGACGTCGTGAACTGGGCCAGCTTCACCGGATCGAGTTCGATGCCCTTGAAGCCGGGCTGCAGCCCGAGGTTGGGCATGGCCGGCGCCTTCGCCCCCGCGTCCGCGGCCGCGGCCAGGCCGGCGGTGAAGTACGCGACCGGATCCTCGATGAACTTGGCGAAGTCGTCGGCCCGCTCGAAGGTCTCGCCGAGCGCGCGGGCCTTGAGCACCAGGCCGGCCAGGGTCCAGACCTTGGTCGGGTCGCGCAGCGCGGGATCGTTGGCGTCCTTGACCGACAGCGAGATCACCGACGCGATCACGGTGACGTCCTCCATCGCCCGCAGGTTGATCTTGCAGCCGCCGTGGACCCGGAACGCGCCGCCGAACAACGTCCACATCCGATCGTCGATTCCGCGGACCAGCCGCAGCTCGCCGACCGAGTCGATGCGCGCGTTCTTGGGCAGGTAGCGATCGCGCAGGTTCTCGTAGCCGTAGTCCTCGGCCCCGGCCTGGCGCAGCGGTTCGTTGGCGGGGTTGGCGCCGGGCGTCGACGGCCGGTCGGCGACGTCGACCCGCTCGCTGTCAGTGTCGATGTAGTCGATGATGGCCTCGACCTGGGTCTCGTAGTCGCGGCGCCAGCCCTCGCCGTCCTCGTCGTCGAAGATCGAGTTGGCCGCGAACGGGAACAGCAGCGACTTCATCATCGACGCCACCAGCTTGCGCTCGGCGATGCTGCCGCCCGCGCAGTTGACGTTGATCCGGCCGTCGACCGGCACCATCCGCAGGCCGAACTCGCCGATGTCGGCGCCGAGGCCCTTGACGTCGTCCATGCTGGCCACGCCGATCGCCTTCTGGACCTGCTCGGCGTCGCCGCCGAACGCCGCCATCAGCTGATCCGACAGCCCGGTGACCTGGATCAGCATGCCGCCGTTGGCGCGGGTGATGAAGCCGCCGCGCTTGTAGTCCTGATCGAGCAGGTTCTGCATGCGCAGCAGCAGCTCGCCGAGGTTGACCGCCGACCGGGCCAGGAAGTGGGCCCGGGTCTGGTCGAGGGTGTTCTTCGACTGCAGCATGTCGATCGTGGTCCGGGTCGCGAACTCGTTGACGATCATCAGCGCGATCGCGATGGCGGTGACCACCGCGAGGATCGCGATGCCGCGCTGCTTGGGCTGCTTGCGGCGCCGACGCCGACGGAGCGCGAGACGTGGGGATGGGGTGGTGGGCATGGCTAGTACTGCAGCGCCTCTTGCATCAGCAGGTGAGCCTGGGTCTGCAGCTTGAGGGTGTCGCCGCGCGGGTTCTTGTACTCGATCGAGATCCGGATCCGGATCGGCAGCCGGTCCTTCTCGCCGTCGATCTTGGTGGTGTCCCAGCTCGACTGCCAGTCCTTGTCCTTCCAGTCCCAGTACGACAGCTCGAACTTCTCGACGCCGCCGAGCATGACGTCGATCTCGGCCGGCTCGCTGTCGATCCGCTCGTTCGAGGTCCGCCGCAGCTCGCGCCGGAACAGCGCCGGGTGGTTGGTCCGACGGTCTTGCTCGACGTAGTACATGACCACGGTCTGGTCCGACTCGTTGGCGTCGGCCCACATCGGCGTGTGGCTGAAGGTCGAGAACGTGATCTCGTCGTTCTTGCCCTTCATCAGGGTCCGGCGGTTGTCGAGGTTCTGGTTCTCGTTGCGCGACAGGTACGCCGACTCGAGGTCGTTGACCATGCGCGCCATCGCGACCCGGACCTCGCTGTTGCGATCCTCGATCGCCTCGAAGTCGCCGCGGGCGTCGCCAGCCGAGTGGATCGTGGTCCAGGCCAGCATCATCATCAGCGCCATGATCGCCATCGCGATCATGATCTCGACCAGGGTCAGGCCCTGCTCGCGCAGGTCGCGCGCCGTGGTTCGCGCCGTGGTCATCGGCCGCGTCACCGGCAGCCCCCGGGGATGGCCTTGCACATCGACGGGATGTCGGTGGTGAAGGTCACGAAGTCGACGTGCTCGGCGTCGAAGCCGGTGTCCCAGCGGATGGTCAGCACCACCTTGCGGATCGACTTCTTCAGCACTTCCTGGATCATCGGGTAGGCCATCTGGATCATCGACAGGTCGGGGCCGCCGCCCTTGCTGTCGCCGCCCATGCCGCCGAACATCGTCATCATCTGGCCGAACATGCTGTCCTCGAACCGGGCCATCTGCGCCGGATCGGGGATGCCGTCACCGTCGGCGTCCGAGCCCGAACCGGAGCCCGAGCCCGAGCCGCCGCCCTGGGCCAGGCCGACCAGCTTGTCGAAGCTCGGCAGCTCGACCGGGATGACCTTGTACTCCCACTTGATCCCCGGCCAGCCCTCGTCGTCGAACACACCCTCCTCGTGCTCCTCGGTGTCCTTGAAGCCCTCCTGGGCCAGGTGCTCCTCGATGTCGTACATCTTGCCGCGGCCGAGGTCGGCGACGATGCCCATGTACATCGCCTCCTGCGCGCTGCTGATGTTGCCGGCGATGCTGCGCACCAGCATCGTCAGCGCCATGCCGAGGATCGCCAGCGCGATCATCACCTCGGCCAGGGTGAAGCCGCGGGCCGCGCGCGCCGGCTGGCGGGTCACGCTCATCGCGCCTCCTCGCGGTCGCGGTCGCGATCGCCGTTGGCCTGACGCATCATGTGCTCGTCGGGCTCGCGCAGCGCGCCGTCGACGACCTCGACCCGGCCGGTGGCGCCGAACAGCAGCAGCGTGTGCACGCTCTTGCCGTCGCCGAGCTCGATGATCGCCTTCTCGGCCCAGCCCAGCGGGAAGAAGTTGATGCTGACCTGGCCGCCAGAGGCGGAGTCCTCGAGGTGCTGGACCCAGATCTCGCGCAGCTTGACGTCGCGGTCGGTCTGCAGCTTGCGCACCAGGCCGCGGCCCATCGCGTCGCCCGAGATCAGGTCCTTGAAGCCCTGGGCCTGGGCCACCGGCACGCAGGTCCGCCCGGCGTTCTTGTCGCCGGCGAGGGCCAGCGCCATCCGCGCCTCCTCCTCGGCCGAGCCGGCCTTGAGCTGACCGGCCGGCAGCAACGCGATCTTGCGCCGGGCGTCCTCGAGCGCCTTCTCGGCCTCCTTGGGATCGACCTTGACCTCCTCCTTGGTCCGGCGCAGCGTCGCGTCACCCTCGCAGGCCTCGACCCAATAGGCCTGCTTGTCGAAGTCGAAGACGATCCGCACCGGCACTCCGGCCTCGACCGCCAGCACCTGGGTCCGGCGCATCACCGCGACCAGATCGTTGGTGTCCTCGACCAGGGCCGCGCTGGTAAGCGACCGGAAGCCGCTGTAGGCGACGTACGCGAACATGCCCATGAGCGCGAGCACGATCAACAGCTCGAGGATGGTGAGCCCATCCTGCCGTCGATCGATCGCTGGCGCCCGGCGGGTCATGGCGACCTACTGCTGCTCCCACGAGCGCTGGTCGTCGCCGGTGCCTTCCTTGCCGTCCTCGCCCTTCGAGTACACCGCGATGCCGCGGGCCCCGGCCGGCAGATCGTTGCCGCACTTGATCGTGTAGGGGTTGCCCCACGGATCGTTGAACTCGGCCTTCTGGTTGACATACTCGGCGAGGTCGGCGGTGGTCGGGCACTTGCCCTGGTTGGCCGGCTTCATCGACCACTGCGGGTAGGCCTCGTACGCCAGCTTCTTGGCGATCGAGCGAGCGACCTCGCCCTTGCTCTCCTGGAACGCCGCGAACACCCGCGGGCCGATCAGGAAGCCCATCACCAGGGCCAGGATCGCGAGCACGATCAGGATCTCGAGCAGGGTCATGCCGGCCTCGAGACGGAGGCGGCGGCGAGCACGGGGGCGACGGGTGGACGAGCTGGACATGGCGATCTCCTCGGGGTGGAACGGGCAGCGGCCCGGATCGGGTGCGGCGGGGCCGGCGGTCAGGCCGGTCACTTGAAGCTGCCCATCGACATGATGGGCTGGAGGATCGAGAACACGACGAAGGCGACGGCGCCGCCCATGGCGACGATCATGAGCGGCTCGAGCAGCCCGGTGACCCGGGTCAGCCGGAGGTCGATCTCGTTCTCGTAGGTCTCGGCGATGCGTTCGAGCATCTGCTCGAGCTGGCCGGCGCGCTCGCCGACCGCGATCATGTGGGTCATCATCGACGGGAACTGGCCCGAGCGCTTGAGCGTCACCGCCAGCGACTCGCCCTCGGTGACCGCCTGCTTGGCGTCGTCGATGGCGTGGCGCAGGACCACGTTGCCGAGGATCTGCTTGGCGGTGTCGAGGGCGCGCAGCATCGGCACGCCGGCGGTCAGCATGGTCGACAGGGTGCGCGAGAAGCGGGCGACGTTCACCTTGCGGGCCAGGTCGCCGATCATCGGGATGCGCAGGATGAAGCGGTGCCACTTGACCTTGCCGGTGACGCTGGCCTTCCAGGCGATGAAGCCCCAGATGCTGGCCGCGGCCAGGAGGATGATCGCGAGGTAGTGGTGGCGCAGCAGGTCGGAGGTGCCGATCAGGATCCGGGTGTTGATCGGCAGCGTCTTCTTCTGGGCCTGGAACATCTTGGTGATCTCGGGGATCACCGCGACCATCAGCACCGACAGGATGGC
>JAYVSF010000837.1:0-2891 GCA_043775605.1 Myxococcales bacterium | reverse complement strand
CGCGGCATCGGCATCGCCCGGTTCTCCGACGCCGACGTCGTGCGCCACCCGCTGGTCGCCGACATCATCCGGGCCTACGACGCGCGCGATCGAGCACGGTCGGCGGCCGAGGCCGGCGAGCAGGTCAGGAGCGGCTGACCGTGACCGGGGACCGGCGGGGGGCGGTGGCGACCGAGGACGACGTGGTCCAGGCGGTGGCGACGACGACGGCGCTGGCGCCGTGGACGGTGAAGCGCAGCGGCCCGGGCTGGCTCGAGCTCGAGCTGGCGGCGCCGGCCCGCGCCGGTCGAGCCCCGGTGGCGCTGGTCCTGGCCTGGCCGGCCCTGTGGCGTGACCCGGTCGCGATCGCGCCCCACCTGATGCGGGCCCGCAGCGGCGGCTACGGTCTGATGCTGGTCGGCACCGACGACGACTTCGTCGGCGGCCAGGCCCTCGAGCTGGCCGACGCGGCCGACGTCGCCGCGATGTCGGTGCCGACGTCGATCGAGCGGCTGGCACTGGCGCTGCGGTCGCGGGCCGAGGCCGGGGTTCTGCGCCAGGTCGCGGCCGCGCTCGAGCTGCAGCTGGCCCAGGCCCAGCACGAGAACGACCTGCTGATCGACATCGGCCGGTCGCTGTCGCAGCAGCGCGACATAAGCTCGCTGCTCGAGATCATCCTGCGCCGGGCCCGCGACGTCACCGGCGCCGACGCCGGCTCGGTCTACATCGTCGACGGTGACGCCGAGCGCGGCCGCGCGCTGCGGTTCATGGTCAGCCAGAACGACTCCAAGCGCATCGACGCCAAGGGCTTCTCGATCCCGGTGTCGGGCGGCTCGATCGTCGGCACCTGCGTCCTGACCAGCGACTCGATCAACATCGCCGACCTCTACGACCTCGACACCCCCGGCTCGGGCAATAACCCCTGGGGCTTCGTCCACGATCGCAGCTTCGACGACAAGTACGCCTACCAAACCCGGTCGATGCTGACGGTGCCGATGATCTCGGCCCGCGACGAGGTCATCGGCGTCATCCAGCTCATCAACAAGCGGGCCCGCGGCCGGGTCGCGCTCGACACCGCCGCCGACTTCGACGCCGGCGTGGTGCCGTTCGACGAGGTCTCGGTCGCCTACGCCGAGTCGCTGGCGTCCCAGGCCGGCATCGCGCTCGAGAACGCCCAGCTCTACGCCGAGGTCCGGACCCTGTTCGACGGCTTCGTCCGGGCCTCGGTGATGGCGATCGAGTCGCGCGATCCGACCACCTCGGGCCACAGCGAGCGGGTCGCCGCGCTCACCGTCAACCTCGCCCGCCAGGTCGATCGGCTCGACACCGGGCCCTACCGCGAGCTGCGCTTCACCGCCGACGACCTGACCCAGATCGAGTACGCGGGCCTGCTCCACGACTTCGGCAAGGTCGGGGTCCGCGAGCACGTGCTGGTCAAGGCCAAGAAGCTCTACGAGCACCAGCGCGACCTCATCACCCACCGCTTCCAGCTCATCCGGCGCGGGGTCGAGATCGACACCCTGCGCGAGACCCTGGCCTGCGTCGACGACGGCCACCACCACCAGCGGCCGGAGATCGACCTGCGCGCGGCCCAGGCCCTGGCCGAGCTCGACGAGATGATCCGCTGGGTGCTGTCGGCCAACGAGCCGACCGTGCTCGAGCAGGGCGGCTTCGAGCGGATCGCCGACATCGCCAGCCGGGTGTTCGTCGACGCCGACGGTCAGGAACAGCCGTACCTGACCGCCGACGAGGCGACCGCGCTGCAGGTCATGCGCGGCTCGCTGACCCGCGAGGAGCGGTTCGAGATCGAGAGCCACGTCGTCCACACCTACAACTTCCTGCGCCAGATCCCGTGGGGCCGGCAGTTTCGCCACGTGCCCGACATCGCCGGCGCCCACCACGAGAAGCTCGACGGCTCGGGCTACCCCAACCGGCTCGAGGCCGCGGCGATCCCGATCCCGGCCCGGATGATGACGATCGCCGACATCTACGACGCGCTGACGGCCAAGGACCGACCGTACAAGAAGGCGATGCCGGTCGACCGCGCCCTCGACATCCTGGCCGGCGACGTCAAGCGCGGGCTGCTCGACGAGGAGCTGTTCCGGGTGTTCGTCGAGGCCCGGATCTGGGAGCTGCCGCGGCCGTGAGCCGGACCACCGCGCCGCGCCCGGTGACCGTCACCGTGACCGTCGCCGTCACCACCGCGCCGGCCGCGCGGCCCGCGCTGGCCAAGGTGGCGCCGGGCGAGCGGGCCGGCCTGGCGCGGCAACTCCGGCGCATGGTCGCCGCCGCCGCGCGCACCGCCGGTCACGACCTCGAGGCCGGCTTCCTGTTCACCGACGATCGCGCGATCCACGACCTCAACCGCGACTATCGGCACAAGGATCGCCCGACCGACGTCCTCGCCTTCGCCCAGCGCGAGGGCCCGGGTGGCCAGCTCCACCCGTCGCTGCTCGGCGACGTCATCATCTCGGTCGAGACCGCGCGCCGGCAGGCCCGACGCCGGGGCCCGGCCGGGCTGTGCGCCGAGCTGCGGGTGCTGGCCGCGCACGGGCTGTGTCACCTGCTCGGCTACGATCATCGCGACGACGCCGAGGAGGCGACGATGAACGCGCGCGCCGCCGCGCTGCTCGCCGAGGCGTCGCGCGTCGGTCGGGTCCGCGCGGCCTGACCGGATCCGATCGCGCGCGGCGCGCTCGCCGTCGACGGTGAGCGGCCATACGTCCGGTGCGGCAACCATGGGCCCGACGAGGGGTCAAGCCCGATCGTGGACGCCGCTTGCGCGCGAATCCCTCTTGCGCGCACAGGTGACGCGGGGTCAACCTCGTACTAATGGCCGGGAGGGAGCACGACGGAGAAGCCGACGCGCGACGGCGGGGGCGGGTGGCCGAAGGCACGCTGCCGCCGGTGGC
>JAYVSF010000836.1:0-10391 GCA_043775605.1 Myxococcales bacterium | reverse complement strand
GCAGGTGCGGCACCAGCGGGTAGATGCCGACCACCATCGCGGTGCCGGCGACCGTGGCCAGCGCCCCGCGCCACGCCAGCTGGCGCGGTGACAGACGAGCGGTGGACGGCGGCCGTGGGGACATCCAGGCTCGGCGGTCAGAGGTTGTGAATTCTTCGAATTCGCAATTTCTGACTGATCGGCTCGCCTACGAGGAACGTCGGCGTCGCCTGTACGGAAACGAGTTTGCTCCGCAAACTCTCAGGTCAGGCCAGGGACGGACTTCTCGATCTCGCGGGCCTCGTCGGCCGGCAGGCCGAGGCCGTCGCACAGCCGGGCCAGCATGTCGCGCTCGGCGGGGGCGATCTCGCGATCGAGCGCCGCCATCCGGCAGGCGGCCCGGTAGACCCCGCGCTTGGCGTCGAGCGAGAGCGCGGCCAGGCCCGCGTCGTCGAGCTCGACCTTGGCGTCGAGGAAGCCGGTGGCGATCGCCCGCTCGCCGTCGTCGAGCTCGGCGCCGTCGATGAGCCGGCGCAGGGCGTGGGCCTCCTGGTCGGCGAGCGTGCCGTCGGCCCAGGCGGTCGCAGCCCAGATCCGGATCACGGTGAGGAACGGAGAGTCGGCCATGGCCGACGATACTGGCGACCGTGGCCGGCGCGCAACCGCCCGGTCCGCGATGGATTGGGGCGCCTGGGCTCGCTACAGCTCGATCGTGACCCCGACCCGGGCGTGCAGCAGGCCGGCCAGGGTCGACCGCAGCTCCTCGCCGGTGCGGCTGGCCCGCCAGCGCCCGTCGGGCAGCGGATCGAAGTGCCAGGCGGTGGCGACCGCGGCCATCCAGATCTGGCCGGCGGCGCGGTGGCTGTTGATGACCACCCGGGTGCCATCGCGGAGGTCGAGGCGCAGCACGCCGGCCGCGGTCGACACCTCGACGTCGTCGGGATCGAGCGCCGACAGTCGATCCTCCAGGTGCTGGAGCTCGGCGTGGGCGCGGTCCTCGAAGGCGTCGGTGGTCACCGCGGGACCGTAGCACCGTCCGCCGGCCGTGACCGGCGTGGCCCGGCTCGGGTATGCTGGGATCGTGACGGCGCCCGACGACGACGGCGACGGGACCGCGGCCGACGCCCGCGAGTCGCTCTTGCCGTCGCTGTCGCTGAGCCTGCTCGGCCGGCGCGATCCGGCGGCGGCGCCGGCCCCGACCGCGGCGCCCGCTATCGACGATCGGCCGCGCACGGCCCGGCCCGGCGACGTCGTCGCCGACCGCTACCGGGTCGAGGCCCTGCTCGGGCGCGGCGGCATGGGCCGGGTCCTGCGGGTCCGCCACCAGGTCCTGGGCAAGGCCTTCGCGCTCAAGCTCATCCGCACGCCGATCGCCACCGATCCGCACGTCCGTGAGCTCTTCTATCGCGAGGCTCGCCTGGCCTCGGCCTGCGCCCACGAGCACATCTGCTCGATCGTCGACTTCGGCGAGGATCCCCGCTTCGGCCTGTTCATGGTGATGGAGCTGCTCGACGGCCAGACCCTGCACGCCAAGCTGCGCACCGGCGGCCGGGCCGCGCCCAAGGTCGCGTGCGACATCCTGTGGCAGGTCGCCGACGCGGTCCGCGCGATCCACGGCCGCGCGATCCTGCACGGCGACATCAAGAGCGAGAACATCTTCGTGCTCGGCGGCGCCGGCCCGCGCCGGGTCAAGCTCCTCGATTTCGGCCTGTCGCGGCCCGACCGCAGCGGGATCGGCGGGGTCGACGGCACCCCCGAATACCTGGCGCCCGAGCGGGTGCGGGGCGAGCCGGCCTCGGTCGCCAGCGACGTCTACGCGCTCGGCGTCGTCGCCTACGAGCTCCTGACCGGCGAGCTGCCGTTCACCGGCACCGTCGAGCAGGTGTTCGCGCAGCAGCTGTCGTCGCCAGTGCCGGTGCCGTCGAGCCGGGTGCCCGAGCCGCTCGACGAGCGGGCCGACGCGCTGGTCGCCCGCGCCACCGCCAAGGATCCCCGCGACCGCCACCCCGACGTCGCCGGCTTCCTGTACGAGCTGCGGACGCTGATGAACATGCTCGGGCTCGACATCGCGAAGCGCCGGGCCACCGCGATCGAGCCGGGGCGCGAGCGGCGCGAGCTCGATCATCGCGGCAAGGCCGGGGCCGAGGTCTTCGCGCTGGCGCCCATGCCGATGGCCTCGGTCGATGTCGGCGGCAAGGTCCGGGTCGCGAACCGTGCGTTCCTCGAGCTGCTCGGCGTCGCTGGCGACGCGGTCGGCGTCGAGCTCAAGGACTCGGGCCTGGTCGAGGTCTACCCGGACTTGCTCGACGATCTGGCCCTGGCCCGGACCGGCCGCGGCCCGGTCAAGCGGATCATCCACATGGTCGCCGGCGGTGGCGTCACCGTCGAGGTCGCGGTGCTGTTGACGCCGGCGCCCAGCTCGAGCGAGATCACCGCCGGCGACATCCACGTCGCGCTCCACCCGCTGCGCGAGCTGCGGACCTGACGAATCGCGGCCGCGCTCTGGTACCGTCGGGACCATGCGCGTCCGCCCGCTTGCGTTGATCCTGCTCACGGTCGCCGCCTGCGGTGGTGACGACGGCGCCGCGTCGGTCGACGCCGGGGTCTACCCGCCGATGGTCGACCTCACCCGCGACATCCTCGACACCGGCCTCGACGTCGATCTCGCGGCCAGGACCGCGACCGCGACCATCACGCTCGGGCCGTCGTCGTCGACCGGCGCCTCGTTCGAGGTCGGCGACCTGACGATCATGGCGGTCGCGCTGGCGGGCGCGCCGCTGATGTACGTCGACAACGCCAAGCAGCTCGACATCGGCGTGCCGCCGACCACCGCGCCCTTGACCCTGACCATCACCTACGGCTTCCGCCTGCACGAGAACTCCGACGGCCTCGACTCCGACGGCTTCACCCTCACCTGGCCGTATTTCTGCGGCAACCTGTTCCCCTGTCACTCGAGCCCGACCGACGGCACCACGTTCGAGCTCGCGGTCCACGGTCAGGCCGCGGGCGTCGTCATCGCGCCGCCGACGATCCCGACCGACGCGCCGTCGTACATGGTGGCGTGGGCCACCGGCGACTACACCCGACTCGAACTCGGCACCACCACCGCCGGCACCCAGGTCGGCATGTGGTACCAGCCCGGCGAGCTGGCGACCGCGCAGGCCGGCGGCGCCCACCTCAAGGCCGCGTTCGACTGGCTCGAGCAGCACGTCGGGCCGTATCGGTTCGGCACCGTGGTCGGCTCGCTGTCGGCGCGCTGGGGCCGCAACGCCTACGGCGGCATGGAGCACCACCCGTACTGGCACGTGGCGTCGATCGCGCTCGGCGACGAGTCGGTCAACATCCACGAGGCCAGCCACGGCTGGTTCGGCAACGGCATCCGCATCAAGTGCTGGGAGGACTTCGTGCTCAGCGAGGGCAGCGCGACCTACTACGAGGGTCGGCTGCTCGAGGAGACCGGCGCGACCCAGGCCGCGGCCACCGCCTGGGCCGGCGTCGACGCCCAGCTCGCGACCTGGCGGACCAGCGGCGGTGGCGGCGTAGCCTGGCCGCAGAGCTGCGGCACCGTCGACGTCTTGCGCGACGGCCTGTTTTCGGAGGTGCCGTACGTCAAGGGCGCCGCGTTCCTGCGCGCGCTCGAGCAGAAGGTCGGCCGGGCGATGTTCGACAGCGTGATGCACACGTTCTACCTGCGCTTCGCCGGCAAGGCCGCGGGCGTCGCCGACCTGCTGGCGGTGGTGCGCGAGGTGTCGAGCTACGATCCGACCGCGTGCGCGCGGGCCTGGCTGATCGATCGCGCGGTGCCGGCGCTGGCGCCGTGTAGCTGAGCTGGCGCGATCACCGCGGCGTGACCGGCGGCAGTCGCAGCAGCGGCAGCACCGCCAGGCCACCGGTCGCCATGCCGATCCACATCGCCGTGCGCAGGCCGAGGCGCTCGGCCAGCTCGCCAGCGCCGAGCGCGGCCACCAGCAGGAGCGCGGTGCCTACCGCGTGCAAAGCGGCATTCGCCCGGCCCATGGTCGCGGCCGCGAGCCGACGCTGGCGCAGGCTGATCGCGATCACGCCGTAGGCGGTGCGGGCGCCGTCGCCGACGAGCTGATGAACGATCAGGAAGCCGACCACCAGCGCCGGTCCGCCGGTGGCAGCGGGGATGAGCAGCGCGGCGGCCTGGGCCACCAGCGCCAGCGGCGCCAGCCAGGCGGTGGCGTGGACCTGGGCCAGGCGGGGCGCGAGCAGCGCGCCGAGCAGCGCGCCGACGCCGCCGAAGCCGATGATGATGCCGAGCGTGGCCTGGCCGATCGCCAGCTCGCGCAGCGCGAACAGCATGTACAGGCCAAGGAACGTGCCCGACGCCAGCATCGTGCCCAGTTCGGCCAGGGCCAGCCGCCGGATCAGCGGATCGCGCCACAGCGCGTGGCAGCCGATCCGCAGATCGTCGACGATCGATGGCCGCCGGGCGCCGCTGGCCTCGGCCGGTGCGACGTCGGGCAGGCCGCGCAGGAACGACGCCGACCACAGGTAGCTGAGCGCGTCGAGAGTCACCGCCAGCGGCGCGCCGATCGCGCGGATGAGGCCGCCGGCCACCGCCGGGCCGGTGATCTCGGCGACCGACTCGGTGGCCTGGCTGATCCCGTTAGCGTCGATCAGCTCGTCGCCTGAGGCCCCGACCGCAGGTCGGGCCGGGGTTCCTCCGTGGGAGGGCGGCCCCGGCTTCCTGCCGGGTCCGACCGATCGATCGGGCGCCTGGGCTGCGTCGGGCCCAGGCTCCGCAAACAGCTCGGGCAGGTAGCTGAGCTCGGTGAGATAGAACAGCGTGCTCGCGGCGCCGACCACCGCGGCGACCACGTAGAGGTGGGGCAGGCGGAGGGCGCCGAAGGCGTGGGCCAGGGGCAGGCTGAGCACGAGCGCGGCCCGCAGCAGATCGGCGATCACCAGCAGGGTCCGCTTGCGCCGGCGATCGACCCAGCCGCCGGCGATCAGGCCGATCACCGCGCCCGGGCCGTACGACATCGCGCCGAGCAGCGCCGCCGCGCGCGGGCTGGCGGCCAGGGTCGACACCGCGATGATCGGCAGCGCGGTGCGGGTGATCCGCGAGCCGACCGTCGACACCGCGGCCGCCGACCAGACCCGACGGAAGGCCGGGTTGCGCCACGGACCACGGTCGGGGAACAGGCGCATGGGGAGCGGCACCATGACCGGGCGACCCCGGCGACGCAACGTCGGCGCTACGCTCGCGCGATGACGACCCCGCTGGTGACCTGGGCCGACGCGCTGTGGACGGGCGCGACCGTGATGGATCACACCTCGATCATCGGCGTCGGACTCGGCGCCGGCATCGGGCTCGAGGAGGTCGCCGACCGGGTCGCCTTCTTGCCCAACTTCGCCAACGTGATCGTCGTCGACGGCGGCGGCGAGCTGGCGCTGATCGATACCGGCAGCTTCTTGACGGCGCCCCGGGTGTTCGCCGAGGTCCGGCGGTGGCGCAAGGCCGCACTCGCGGCCGCGGTCTACACCCACGGCCACGCCGATCACGCGATGGGCGTCGGCCCGTTCGACGACGAGGCCCGGGCCGCGGGCCGACCGGCGCCGCGGGTGATCGCCCACGAGGCGGTGCCGGCCCGCTTCGATCGGTACAAGCTGACGGCGGGCTGGAACTCGGCGATCAACCGCCGGCAGTTCCGCATCCCCGGCCTGCGCTGGCCGACCGAGTACCGCTATCCCGACGCGATCTACCGTGACCGGCTCGACCTCGCGGTCGGCGACGTCGCGGTCGAGTTGCACCACGGCCAGGGCGAGACCGACGATCACACCTGGGCCTGGCTGCCGGCGCAGAAGGTGCTGTGCACCGGCGACCTCTTCATCTGGGCGGTGCCCAACTGCGGCAACCCGCAGAAGGTCCAGCGCTACGTGATCGAGTGGGTGCAGGCGCTCGAGGCCATGCGCGCGCTCGGGCCCGAGGTGCTGCTGCCCGGGCACGGGCCGCCCATCCTCGGCGCGGTCCGGGTCGCCGAGGCGCTGACCGACACCGCGGCGCTCCTGCGCTCGCTGCACGATCAGGTGCTGGCGGCGATGAACCAGGGCCTGACCCTCGAGCAGGTGGTGGCGGCGGTGGTCGTGCCGGCAGCGCTGCTCGCCCGGCCGTACCTGCGGCCGGTGTACGACGAGCCGGCGTTCATCGTCCGCAACCTGTGGCGCCGCTACGGCGGCTGGTGGGACGGCGATCCGGCGCACCTGCTGCCGCCGCGCGCGGCCGCGCTGGCCGGCGAGGTCGCGGCGCTGGCCGGCGGCGGACCGGTGCTCGCGGCCCGGGCCGAGCGGCTCGCCGACGACGATCTCGCGCTCGCCTGTCAGCTCGCGGAGTGGGCCGCGGTCGCCGCGCCCGACGACTCCGGGGTCCGCGCGATCCGGGCCGCGCTGTACCGGCGGCGGGCCGAGGGCTCGACCAGCCTGATGACGCGCGCGATCTTCGGCGGCGCGGCCGACGGCCGGTAGCGGGGCGCACGGGGCTGGCGGGCGGTCGCGCGCTGGTCGGCAGATGCTAGCCTCGAAGCTCATGCCGCCGTGGTTGCAGTTCGTGGTGATCACGGTGGTGTCGACCAGCTTGCAGGTGGTCTTCCACGTCTACGCGTGGCGACGGCTGGTGCGCGACACCGGCCTGTCGTCGCGCGCGCGCCGCATCGCGACCGCGGTGCTGATTGCGCTCGGCCTGTCGACGCCGGCGACCTTGTGGCTGCATCGCGCCGGCCAGCTCGCGATCAGCGATCGCCTGGCCTGGATCGGCCTGCCGTGGATGGCGCTGCTCGCGCTGCTGGTCCTGACCCTGGTGGCGATCGATCTCGGGCGGGTCGCGGTCGCGCTCGGCGCCCGGGCGCGCCGGGGGGGCGGTGTCCCGCGGGCGGCGCCGCCGGCGGTCGTGGGCCCCGAGCTCGAACGCGAGACCCCGCCGGATCCCGGCCGCCGGGTCGCGCTGTCCCGGATCACCGGCGGCGCCGCGCTGGCGGTAGCCGGCGGCGCGGTCGTGGTCGGCGTCAAGAACGCGCTCGGCCCGCACCGGATCGTCGACGTGCCGGTGACCCTGCGTGGCCTCGGCCGTGACCTCGACGGCTTCACCATCGTCCAGCTCACCGACCTCCACGCCGGGCTCACGATCGGCCGCGGCTACGTCGCCGACGTGGTCGAGCGGGCGATGGCGCTGGCGCCCGATCTCATCGCGGTCACCGGCGACCTCGTCGACGGCAGCGTGGGCGAGCTGCGCGACCGGGTGGCGCCGCTCGCCGACCTGCACGCGCCGCACGGCGTCTACTTCGTCACCGGCAACCACGAATACTACAGCGGCGTCGGGCCGTGGCTGCGCGAGGTCGAGCGGCTGGGACTGCACCCGCTGCGCAACCAGCGGGTCCGCATCACCCGCGGCGGCGCCGGCTTCGACCTCGCCGGCGTCGACGATCACACCGCCGCCGGGTTCGGCGGGGGCCACGGCGCCGACTACGCCGCCGCGCTCGGCGATCGCGATCGCTCGGTGCCGACGGTGCTGCTCGCCCACCAGCCGCGCCAGGTCGGGGCCGCGGCCGAGCACGGCGTCGAGCTACAGCTCAGCGGTCACACCCACGGCGGCCAGCTCTGGCCCTGGCACTACATCGTGCGGCTGCAGCAGGGCGGGCTGGTCGCTGGCCGCTATCGCCACGGCGACACCGAGCTGTATGTGTGCCGGGGCTGCGGCTACTGGGGGCCGCCGGTCCGCCTCGGCGCACCGCCGGAGATCGGTCGCATCATCCTCCGTTCACCGATGACCTGATCGCATCGGGCCGTCGAGAGAGGGGCCCGTGGTCGTCGACCGGGCTGCTATGCTCAGGAGTTGATGCCAGCGCCCGCGAGGGGATGGGACCGCGCCAGCGGCGCGAACCTCACCGACGGGGCGCCGGCGACGGGCGACGTCCCGGCCGCGGCCGACCCTGGCGCGCACCCGTGCGCGGTCGACGGCGAGGACCGCTACGAGGAGATCGCCGAGCTCGGGCGCGGCGGCATGGGCACCGTGGTCGCCGCCGTCGATCGCCGGCTCGGTCGCCAGGTCGCGCTCAAGCGGGTCGCCGCCGCCCTCGGCGATCGCGGCGCCGCCAACCAGCGCTTCGCCCGCGAGGCCTGGATCACCGCCAGCCTCGATCACCCCGCGATCGTGCCGGTGTACGACGCCGGGGTCGGCGACGACGGGTGGTGGTCGCGTCGATGGTCGGCCAGCTCCAGACTCTCGACGTCGCCACCGGCGCGGTGATCTCCGACCGCCGGACCCGGCTCGGCGTGGTCCGCAAGATCGCGTTCTCGCCCGACGGGGTCAACGTCGCCCTGGTCGGCGCCCCCGGTCGCGCCAGCCGGGCCCGCGACTCGGCCAGCATCGCGCAGAAGATCTCGCCCTGCTCGAGCGCGTCGTCGAGCGCGACGTGGGTGTGGCGGCTGGCGCCGCGCCAGCGTGGCGGGAACGTGCGCTTGGTGGTGTCGCGGAACGTGGTGCCGAGCAGCGTCATCGCCATCGACTTCATGTCGAGGGCGGCGTGCGAGAACGGGCTGTCGCCGGTGAAGCGCACCAGGTACCAGTAGACGAACGTGAAGTCGAAGCCGGCCGGGTAGGCGACGAACACGGGTCGGCCGGGCAGGGCCTTGAGCCAGGTCGCGAAGTCGGCCATCGCCGCCGCCGGGGGCTGCGGCGCGACCCGGCACGCCGCCCACGCCGCTGGCTCGCTGGCCCACCACTTCATCGTCGGCGGGTGGCCGCTGGCGCCCTCGAGGGTCTCGAGGTTGGCGCTCCAGGTGCCGATCATCGCGCCCTTCGGCGGCTCGCTCCAGTCGATGGTGAAGGCGGCGGCACCGAGGCTGAGCATCGAGTGGGGCCCCGGGATGGGCCCGTCGGACTCGATGTCGACCGAGACGTAGACCTCGCGTCGCGTCATGGCCCGACTCTAGTATCTCCTCGCCAGGGCTCGCGCGGCCGGGCCCGAAAATGCGACGGCCCGCGCTACCCGAAGGCGACGCGGGCCGCACGACCGAGCGCTGGCTACTTGCCGAAGCGATAGGTCGTGAACTGCGAATCCATGCGCGTGTCCTGGCCCGCGCTGAAGCGGTCCATGCAGGAGTCGTCGGTGTAGTCCATGAAGTTGGTGATCGGGTCGGGGCCCGAGATGTTGGCGCAGGTGTCGCGGCCGACCGGGCAGCCGAACGCCGCCGACTTCTCGGCCGGGGTGTCGGACACGCCGTCGCCGCCGGTGGCCTGCCGCGAGCAGCCGCCCTGGAACGTGTGGTAGAGGCCCATCCAGTGGCCGATCTCGTGGGTCGCGGTGTCGCCGAGGTTGTACGGCGCCGCGGTGCCGCCGGGCAGCGACGAGAACAGGATGACCACGCCGTCCATCAACGGGCTGCCGGCGTAGCCTGACGGGAAGGTCGCCCAGCCGAGCAGGCCCGAGCCCATGTTGTTCGAGTAGATGTTGAGGTCGTCCGCGGTGCCACGGCGCAGCGCGCTCTTCATCTGGCTCTCGCAGGTGCCGCCGGTGCAGGTGTACCAGCTCGCGTTGGTGGTGCGGTCCGTGGAGATCAGCTGGAACTGCCAGCCCCACGGCGCGTAGGCCGCGTTGAGCACGCTGATCTGCGAAGTGATGTCGGCGTCTGCGATGTTGCCGTTGGCGGTGCTGCTGCCGTTGTTGATGACGTGCCAGTAGACGGGGACCGTGCCGCCGGTGACGCTGCGGATCTGGTCTCCATGGGAGGCCATGTAGTCGGCGACGTGGTCGTCGATGGCCTGGACCTGGACGGCGTCGAGCTGCTCGGTGCCGCACACGCGGGGCTTGCTGGGGTCCCAGTCGGCCCGCTGCTGGCCCTCGATCACGGGGCCGGAGTCGTCGATGTCGGAACCATCGTCGACGCAGGCGGTCAGGGCCAGGGCACTCATCGAGACCAGGATCGCGGAACCCGTCATCAATCGGCGCATGGAACCTCCATCCGTTGGGGGCAGGGGAGAGTCGACGTTCCGGGCATGAGCAAGCGGTGCGCCATCGGCGCGCCATCGCGAGATCGGCGGGAGGCTCATGGGGTTCTGTAGGCTTGCGATCGCGCCGCGGCGACAGGGGCTGTGCCAGCCTGTCCCAACTGGGGCATTTCGCTGCGTTGTCAGGTAGTTACGAAGCGCAGGTTGGACGACGTGTGCGATCTCTCGGCAGGTGCAAGGCGAGGCCGGTGCAGGCCCGACGTCGGCCTACATCGCGGCGACGGCGCGGAGGTGCCGAAAACGCGAACCCCGCCGAGACGTCATCCCGGCGGGGCTGCGGGAGTCGAGCTCCGCGAAGGTCAGTGGGTGTTGTCGAACGCGATGCCCTGCTCGACGTTCGAGATCGCGCTGTCGACATCGGCGATCGCCTTGACACGGAAGC
>JAYVSF010000835.1:0-3205 GCA_043775605.1 Myxococcales bacterium | reverse complement strand
TCTGGGACACCTGGAAGAAGGGCTTCACCGCCTGGGAGAGCACCACCGCCGCCTACCTCGAGCAGGTCATGGCCAACCCGGCCGTGCTCGGGCCGGCCGGCACGATGCTGACCGTGGCGATGAAGACCAAGGCCGCCACCGACCGGGCCATGGCCGGCTGGTGGTCGACGATCGGCCTGCCGACCCGGCGCGATCAGGAGCGGTCGCTGCACAAGCTCAACCAGCTCGAGAGCCGGCTCGCCGACCTCGAGGACCAGCTGGTCGCCGCCCGCCGCGCGCCCTGAACCGGAGCCTCGGCCATGGACGTCACCCCGTACCTCGCCGTCCGCCCGGCGCCGCGCGCCGTGCTCGATCAGCTCGCCACCTGCGGCGACCAGGTCCGGTTCCGTGTCCGGCAACCGGACGGGGCCTGGGCCGCGGTGACCTGGGCCGAGTTCGGCCGCGACCTGCGCGCGGTCGCGGCGCTGCTGATCGCGGACGGCCTCGAGCCCGGCCAGCGGGTCGCGGTCTACGGCCACAACTCGGTGGCGTGGGCGGCCGCCGCGCTCGCCATCCAGGCCGCCGGCGGCGTGATGGTGCCGATCTACCCGGCCTCGACCGCGGCCCAGGCCGCATACGTCCTCGGCCACGCTGGCTGTCGCGCGGTCTTCGTCGGTGGCGGCCTGCACGCCCGCGCCGCCGAGGCCGTGGCCAGCCTGCCGCTGCCGATCCCGCTGCTCGGCCTCGACGACGAGTCGGCGGTCACCGACGGCGCCCGCACCTGGTCGCAGCTCCACGCCACCGGGCTCGCCGCCGATCGCGCGGACCCGACCGTCGTCGATGCGCGGGTCGCCGCGATCGACCTCGATCGCCCGGGCCTCATGCTCTACACCAGCGGCACCTCGGGCAACCCCAAGGGCGTGCCGCTCACCCACCGCAACGTCGGCGTCAACGCCGCCGACTGGCTGCACTGCAACGGACCGCTGTTGCCAGCCGAGGCCCGCGACCTGTTGTGGCTGCCGATGAGCCACATCTTCGGCTTCGGCGAGCTGTGCCTGGGCAACACGCTCGGCTGGGAGAGCTGGCTGACCACGCCGGGCGAGGCCCTCGCGCTCCTGCCCGAGGTCGCGCCCCACATCTTCATGAGCGTGCCGGCGTACTGGGAGAAGCTGGCGCGCGCGATGGTGGCCGCGCCCGGCTGCGCCGTCGACGAGCCCGAGCACCGAACCGCGCGCCGCCGGACCCTGGCCGAGCTCACCGGCGGGCGCCTGGCGTTCTGCCTGTCGGGCGGGGCCGGGCTCAAGCTCGAGATCAAGCAGGCGCTGCACGACGCCGGCGCGCTGATCATCGAGGGCTACGGCCTGACCGAGACCTCGCCGTCGCTGAGCCTCAACCGGCCCGGCGCGTTCCGCTTCGACTCGGTCGGCCTGCCGGTGCCGTCGGTCGAGCTGCGCCTCGCCGACGATGGCGAGATCTGCGCCCGCGGCCCGAGCGTGTTCGCCGGCTACCACGACGATCCCGAGGCCACCGCCGCCGCGTTCACCGCCGACGGCTGGTTCCAGACCGGCGACATCGGCCGCTTCACCGCCGACGGCTTCCTGCAGATCGTCGATCGTAAGAAGGACATCCTGGTCACCGCCGGCGGCAAGAACGTGCCGCCGGTCAACATCGAGGCCCGCTTCGCCGACGACCCCGCGATCGAGCGGGTCGTGGTCTACGGCGACGGTCAGTCCTACCTGGTCGCGGCGGTCTGGCTGTCGCCGGGAGTCGCGCCCGACCGGCGCGAGGCCGTGGCCGCCGCCCGCATCGAGGCGGTCAACGCCGGCCTGGCCCGCTACGAGACCATCAAGCGGTTCTTCATCGCCGACGAGCCGCTGTCGGTCGAGGGCGGGACGCTGACGTCGTCGCTCAAGCTGCGACGCAAGGCCGTCTACCAGCGCTACGCCGCGCGCTTCGAGGCGCTGTACGTATGAGCGAGCGCGGCACCAGCGGCAAGGGCAAGGGCGTGCTCGCCAGCCTGCTCAACCTCGCGCGCCGCGCCAGTCGCGGCCTGCCCGACGTCGGCCAGACCCCGCACGACGTCATCTGGACCGAGAACAAGTGGCGCCTCCTGCGCTTCCGGCCGGTGCGCCCGCCCGAGGAGCGCTGCCGGACGCCGCTGCTGCTGGTGCCGTCGCTCATCAACCGCTGGTACGTCCTCGATCTCCAGCCCGGCAAGAGCTTCGTCGAGTGGCTGGTCGCCGCCGGCCACGACGTCTACGTCATCGACTGGGGCACGCCGACCGCCGAGGATCGCTACCTCGACTTCGACGACGTCTGTCAGCGCTACCTCGGCCGCGCGCTGGCCAAGGTCGCCGACGCCGCGCCCGACGGCGTCGCCCACCTGCTGGGCTACTGCCTCGGCGGCACGCTGACCGCGATCCACGCCGCCGCCAACCCGGCGCGGGTCGCATCGCTGGTGGCCCTGGCCGCGCCGGTCGACTTCGGCCACGCTGGCACGCTCGCCACCTGGACCCGCGCGCCCGGCTTCGACGTCGACGCGCTGGTCGACGGCTTCGGCAACGTGCCGTGGCCGCTGATGCAGGCGTCCTTCCACATGCTCAAGCCGACCGCCAACCTGACCAAGCTGGTGTCGCTCGCCGAGCGGGCCTGGGACGACGAGTTCCTCGACGGCTTCCTCGCCACCGAGAAGTGGGGCAACGACAACGTGTCGTTCCCCGGCGAGTGCTACCGCCGCTACATCCACGAGCTGTACCAAGGCAACCGCCTGGTCGGCGGCACGCTGCGCCTGGCCGGCCGACCCGCCCGCCTCGACGCCATCGACTGCCCGGTGCTCGCAGTCACGTTCGAGCACGATCACATCGTGCCGGTCGCGAGCGCCGCGCCGCTGATCGACCTGGTGGCGTCGCCCGACAAGGCCCGCTTGCACCTCGACGGTGGCCACGTCGGCGCGGTGGTGTCGCGCAAGGCCTCGAAGACCCTGTGGCCGCAGCTGTCGCGCTGGTGGGCCGATCGCGACACCGACGACGCCCGCGGCTTCGCCAGCGATGACGACGACGGCGGTGACGACGATGCCGCCGCGCCGCCCGCCACCGCGCCGGGCCGCGCGCCCTGACCCGGCGGCGTCTGAGCCTGAGCGGGTTCTTTGATGGAAGCGGGGGACGTGGCGAGCGAGTTGGCTGAGGGACGGCTGGTGGCAGCCCTCAGCGAAGTCGCTCAGAGCGGC
>JAYVSF010000834.1:0-5281 GCA_043775605.1 Myxococcales bacterium | reverse complement strand
CCACCCGCGACGCGTGGATCGAGAAGAAGCTGCGCGCCCTCGGGGTCATGGTCGACGTCCACGCGACGGTGCAGTAGTGAGCCTTGGCGAACGATCAACACTGACTCTGGGTGTTCGGGGTCACGCGTGGAGGTTCGGGGTCTGCCTTCCTCGGGCTCGCGGGTCCGCGCAACGCGGTACGGGCTGCTAGCCATGGTCGACCACGTCCTCGGCCGGATCCAGCGCGGGCTCGAGCAGGTCTATCGCCTGGCCACCGGGCTCGCGGTCGAGGAGTTCGTCGTCGACGAGGCCGCGCGCGACCGGCTGACGTCGGGCCGGCCGGCCAAGGAGCAGCTCCTGGTCAGCGAGGTCGAGGACGGCGTCGACCTGGCGCTGTACGTCGACGCGGCGGCGCTGGCCCGGCTGGCGGCCCGCGATCCCGGCCAGCGGCTCGACGATCACAACCTCGGTGCGTTCCTGTACGCGGTCGAGGGCGTCTCGCACTTCGTCTACACCGTGATCTGCGCCCAGCAGGCGCGGACGGTGTCGCAGCTCGAGCTCGAGCTGCAGGCCGAGGTCGACAAGTACGTCGTGTGCCTGCTGGTGTGCGACGGCGCGCCCGCGACCAGCCCGGGCTGGCGCCGCCGGCTGTACGACGACTGCGACTTCGAGGACGACCTCGACGCCGACGAGCGCGATCGCTACCGCGCCGCCAACCAGAACGCGCGGACCTACGCGGCGTCGCTCGAGCGCCGCTTCGTCCACCGGCGCGGGGTCGTCGACATGCTGGCGGAGCTGCGTCGGTTCTACCGGCTGCCGCTGGCCGGCAAGCTCGCCCACATCGACAAGGCCGCCTGACCCGCCGTCCGCACGCTACCGCGTGATCTTGAACCGGGTGCTCAAGCCGGGAGCGAGGGGGTGGGCGGGGTCGGTCAGGTCGGGGACCAGCACCTCCTCCGCGTCGGGCTCGTCGTCGTCGTCCTCGTCGACCGGCGTCGGCGTGCCGCCGAGGAACATCATCGCGAAGGTCCCCGCGGTCACCACCAGCAGCACCCAGCCGGGGATGAGCACCACCTGGCCGAGCCAGGCCAGCACGAAGAAGCGGGGCAGGCGGCCGACCACCAGCGCGGCGATGTAGCGGCGCAGCGGGTAGCCCGAGATCGGCGCGAGCGCGCGCACCACCGAGATCGGCAACACCGGCACCAGCGAGAACGCGACGATGATCGCGAACGGGAACCGGGTCATCCAGCGCACCGCCCAGCGCATCATCCGGGCGTCGCGCGCACCCTGGATCCGCGGGTGGCGCATGGCGGCCTCGACCAGCCCGTAGTCGGCGAATGCCACGACCGCGCTGGCGAGGGTGGCGGTGACCGCGATCGCCGCCGGCGAGTAGAAGCGGGCCATGTACAGCACGCCCGGCTCGTGCGGGATGGGCAGGATCGAGTTCGACGGGATGCAGTACAGGCCGAGCAAGTAGAGGCCGGCCAGCGACGGCGCGAGGGTGACGATCACCGCGCCTGCGACCGCGACCCCGCACAGGGCGATGAAGAACATGCGCCACCGCCGGCTGAGCCGGAGCTTGCGCAGTCGACGGAGGCTGGGTGGGCGCCACACAGGGACGGGCCGGTCGCGGCCCGCGGCCCACTAGATAGCGCAGGTGCGACCGCAACGCGCGCCAGCGAGACAGTGACGGCAGGTGACCAGTCCCGAACAGCGCTCGGGGGCGGGTGGCTGACGTCCACCGCGGTCGCATCGCGCCAGCATCGCGGCGCTCGCCACTTGCGCGGTGCGCAGGGCTGATCGACCCTGGTCCGGCCCTTGCTGTAGCGAACGACAGGCTCCGCCATGACCGCACCAGCGAGCCCACGGCTCCAGGTCGCCGACAGCGTCGCGGTGATCGCGCAGGCGGCGCTCGACTGGCTCGACGAGCCGGCAGTGCTCCTGGTCGGTGGCACGGTCGTCGTGGTGGGCGCGCTGCTCGCGCTGCGGTTCGCCGTGCGGCGCATGATCGAGCGCGCGCTGCGCCGCATGCCGTGGGGGTCGTGATGGACAAGCTGCTGCGCCAGGTCGGCCACGTCACCCGCGGTCTTGCGCTCGCCGATCGTCACCACCCGATCCTCGCCCAGATCGTGCCGATGCGGCGCTGCAACCTGGCCTGCGGCTACTGCAACGAGTACGACAAGACGTCGGCGCCAGTGGCGACGGCCGTGGTCCAGGGCTGGCTCGACCGGCTGGCCGTGCTGCGCACCGAGATCGTCACGCTCAGCGGCGGCGAGCCGATGTTGCACCCGGACGTCGAGGCGATCATCGCCGGCATTCGCAGCCGCGGGATGGTCGCCGGCATCATCACCAACGGCACGTACCTGCAGCCCGCGCGGATCGAGAGCCTCAACCGCGCCGGCGGGCCCCCAATCGCTGGCGTCGCATGACCCCCAGGCGTCGCAGACCCGGTGCGGCTCGAACGCGACCAGGAGCGCGGTCAACAGCGCAGGCCCAGCGATGGCCCACCGGACCGTCCCGTGCCACCGGGCGCGGCCGCCGGCGAGCGCCACCTCGAGCAGCGGGCGGCGCCGCCGCAGCCGACGGTCCACTGACCCGGGATACGAAGCCGCTGCTGCCACCGGTGCGCTCGACGAGTTGGTCACGATCGATAGACAGCGGGCGAGCCGCTCCGGTTGCGTGACCCCCGGGTAGGACAGCCGACTACCCCGACCACCCCGACTCTTCGGCTACGGGGTGAGGACGCGGTTGTCGATGAGGCGGGTGCGGTCGAGGAAGGCGGCGAGGGCGAGCACCGCGGGCCGCTCGACCCGGGTGACCTCGGTGAGCTCGGCGGCGTCGCGCAGCTCGGCGTAGTCGACGCGGATGGCCGGCTCGGCGTCGAGCAGCGCGCGGGCGGCGGCGACCAGGGCCGCGGGGTCGCGCTCGCCAGCCGCGAACCGGGCCTCGGCGGCGGCCAGCCCGCGCGACAGGGCGAGGGCGGCCTGGCGCTGGTCGGGGCTCAGGAAGACGTTGCGCGAGCTCATGGCCAGACCGTCCGGTTCCCGGACGATGGCCACGCCGACGATCTCGACCCCGAGATCGAGATCGCGGGTCATGCGCCGGATGATCGCGAGCTGCTGGAAGTCCTTCTCGCCGAAGAACGCGACGTCGGGGCGGGTCAGGTTGAACAGCTTGGTGACCACGGTCGCGACCCCGGCGAAGTGGCCGGGTCGGCGGGCGCCGCACAGCGGCCGCTGCAGCTCGCGGGCTTCGACGAAGGTCTGGCTGCCGGGCGGGTACATCGCGCCGGCGTCGGGGCAGAACGCGAGATCGAGGCCGCAGGTCTGGGCCCGGGCGAGGTCGCCGGCAAGGTCGCGCGGGTAGCGCGCGAGATCCTCGCTGGGGCCGAACTGGGTCGGGTTGACGAAGATGGTGAGGATGACGACGTCGGCCGCGGCCCGGGCACGACGCAGCAGCGTGAGGTGGCCGTCGTGGAGGTAGCCCATGGTCGGCACCACCGCGATCCGCAGGCCGTCGCGACGCAGGCGCTCGGCCCGCGCCCGCATCGCCTTCGGATCGCGGATGATCTCGAACGGCAGGCGCGACGGCAGGACGGCCGGACCCGTCGCGCTCACCTAGCGCTTGCCCGCGCTGGCGTACGGCACCACCGCCTCGGGCTTGGCCTCGAGCGAGAAGCTCTCGGCCGGGCCCGGGAACGCGCCCTGGCGGACCTCGCCGATGAAGCGCCCGCACGCGTCCTTGATCGTCGTCGACAGGTCGGCGTAGCGACGGACGAAGCGCGGCTTGAACCGCTCGTCCATGCCGAGCAGATCGTAGATGACCAGGACCTGGCCGTCGCAGCCGAGGCCGGCGCCGATGCCGATGGTCGGGATGGTGACGGCGGCGGTGATCGCGGCCGCGACCTCCGACGGCAGGCCCTCGAGCACGATCGCGTAGGCCCCGGCGGCCTCGAGCGCCCGGGCGTCGGCGATCAGCCGGTCGGCCGCGCCCTCCTCGCGGCCCTGCAGCTTGAAGCCGCCCATCTGGTGGACCGACTGCGGGGTCAGGCCGATGTGGCCCATCACCGGGATGCCGATCGCGACCATGCGCGCGACCAGCGCCGCGTGCTGGGCGCCGCCCTCGAGCTTGACCGCCTGACAGCCGCCCTCCTTGAGCAGGCGGCCGGCGTTGCGCACGCCCTGCTCGACCGACTCCTGGTACGACATGAACGGCATGTCGCCGACGATCTGGGCCCGGCGCGCGCCGCGGGCCACCGCCCGGCAGTGGTAGATCATCTCGTCGACGGTGACCGGCAGGGTGTTGTCGTGGCCCTGCACGACCATGCCGAGCGAGTCGCCGACCAGCAGAATGTCGGCGCCGGCCTCGTCGAGGAGCCGGGCGAAGGTGGCGTCGTAGGCGGTGATCATCGAGATCTTCTCGCCTCGTGCCTTCTGCGCCGCCAACGTGTGAAGCGTGACGCGGGACAGTTGCTTGGACATGTGTGCCTCGGGTCGCGGTCCCGTGAGTGGGATCCACGCCTGCCGATCATCGTAGCATCGGTCGCGCCCGCAGGCCGCCGCAGACCTGCGATCCGGCGTCGTGGCCGGTCAGGGCGGGGCCGCGATCGGGATGCGGACGGTGGCCCAGCTCCCGGGCGGCGGCCGGGGCAGGACGACGCTGGCGGCGACGCGCTCGACGCAGGCCACCGCGTCGTCGACGGCGTCGTCGGACGGTGGCGCGAACGTGATCAGCGCGTAGGCGCTGACCCCGGGCTGCTCGCTGTCGGGCGGCCCGCCGTCGCCGGCGTCCCCGTGCTCGATGACCGCGCGCAGCCGGGCAGCGGGGTCGCGGGTCGGCGGGCCGGCGGTCGGCCCGAGCGCGGTGATGCGCAGCTCGAGCACCGTCGACGGCACCGGCACCAGGCAGGCCCGCAGCGCCGGCATCCGGGCCCGGACCGCGCGCTCGACGGCCGCGCGATCGCCGAGGCTGCCGCCGGTGATGGTCAGCCGGGCGGCGAGGTCGAGCCCGGCCAGGGCCCGCAGGTGCTCGCCGGCGCGGGGCCGCCACGGACTGTCGGCCGGCGCCACCTCGAGGTAGCGGCGGAAGTAGGCCAGGGCCTGCTCGAGCGCGGCCGGCTCGGGCGGCTCGCGGACCGGCGGGGTCAGCCTGGCCAGGCCGAGCAGGTACTCGCGGTCGCCGGCGACGATCGGTGGTGGGCGGTTGCCGGCGGTGGCGGTGGCGGCGCCGGGATCGAGGCGCTGGGCGACCTCGGCCGCGGCCTCGGCCAGCGAGGTCCGCCGGCCGCGATCGTAGGCGACCG
>JAYVSF010000833.1:0-8704 GCA_043775605.1 Myxococcales bacterium | reverse complement strand
GTTCGCGCCCGACCGCAGCAAGGGCGAGCGCTGGCTGGCGCTGTCGGTCCGTGATCCCGTGTTCGCCGCCCGGCGCGAACCCGGCCGCAAGCTGGTCGCGTTCGGCTTCTCGCTGGCCGGCACCGATCTCGTGCTCCGGGTCGGCTTCCCGCTGGTGCTGGTCAACACCCTCGACTGGTTCGCCGGCGACGACGTCGATCTCGCGACCACCTACACCACCGGCCACCGCCTGCGCCTGCCGCTCGACGGCATCACCGGCCTGCGCGAGGTCACCGTGGTCGAGCCGGGCGGGGTCCGGCGCCAGGCCCCGGTGGTCGAGGGCAACGCCACCTTCTACGGCGCCCACGTCGGCATCCACCAGCTCATCGCCTACGCGCCGGGTGACACCACGCCGGTCGCCGAGCGCAAGCCGCTCGCCGGCCTCGAGCTCGCGGTCAACCTCGGCTCGCCGACCGAGTCGACGATCGCGCCGGCCGCCGATCTCACGCTGTCGGGCCGGCCCCTGACCGCGCCACCGACCTTCGCCGTCACCGCCCGGCGCGAGCTGTGGCTGTATCTGGTGCTCGCCGCCCTGATCCTCATGGGCGTCGAGTGGATCACCTACCACCGCCGGATCACCGTCTGATGCGCACCCGTGACCTCCTCGATCCCGGCGCGCTGATCCGGACCGCGATCGCGATCGCCGTCGGCATCGGTCTGTACTTCGCGATCGACGCCGCGATCGCCGGCCGCACCACGATCGTCGTCACCGGCCTCGGCACCCGGCCGATCGAGCTGCTCGATCCCCGCTGGCTACGGCTGGCCGCGGTGGTGCCGTTCTTCTTCCTGGTCCGGGCCTGGTCGCTCACCGACCTCAGCATCGCGCAGCAGGTGCTGCAGGCGGCCCTGCGCTCGCTGGTGGTCCTTGCCGCGGCGATCGCGCTGGCCCGCCCGACCTGGGTCACCCGCGAGTCCAAGGTCGCGACCGTGGTCCTGGTCGACGTCTCCGACTCGATCTCCGACAAGCAGCTCGCCGCCGCGCGCACCTACGTCGCCGATCTGGCGAAGAGCGCCGCCGGCGACGACGATCGCTGGCTCGGGGTCGTGACCTTCGCCGAGAAGCCGCTGGTCGAGCAGCGCAAGGACGGCGCCTATCCCCTGGCCCGACATGATCGCAGCCTGGCCACCGTTGCCGCCCGCGGTCAGGCCGGCACCGACATCCAGTCCGCGATGCAGCTCGCCTACGGCCTGTTCCCGCCCGGCCACCTGCCCCGCCTGATCGTCGTCAGCGACGGCAACCAGACCACCGGCGACCTGGCCAGCGAGGCCTACCGGGCCAAGGACCTGGGCGTGAAGGTGTCGTGGCGGACCTTCGACCAGGATCCGACCCGCGAGATCCGCGTGGTCGGGCTCAAGGTCCCCGATGATCTGAAGGTCGGGCAACCGTTCGAGGTCACCGCCGAGGTCTGGTCGACCCACGCCGAGAACGTGACCCTGACGCTGCGCCAGGACGAGTTCCCCAACGCGCTCGAGCCGCAGAAGACCGTCGATCTGCGCGAGGGCATCAACCGCGTCGTTTTCAAGAGCGAGGCCAAGCGGGCCGGCGCCACCACCTACCGCGTGCGCCTCGCGCGCTATCACGACGACACCGAGAAGGCCAACAACGAGGCGGTGATGACCGCGCCGGTCCTTGGCAAGCCGTCGGTGCTGTACGTCGAGGGCGGCGTACTGCGCGAGCCCGGCTCGGCCGGCTACCTGCAGCGCGCGCTCGAGCGCGAGAACATCGACGTCGAGGTCCGCGGCCCGCGCGGGCTGCCGGCCACCGCCAAGGAGCTGGAGAAGTACGACCTGGTGCTGGTGTCGGACGTCCCGGCCCACTTCCTCGGCGCCGGCCAGATGAACGCGCTCGACAGCTACGTCCGCACCTACGGCGGCGGCCTGATCATGGCCGGCGGCGACGACTCGTTCGGCTCGGGCGGTTACCAGAACACCAAGATCGAGCAGATGATGCCGGTCCGCTTCGACTCGGAGAAGCAGCGCGAGCAGCCCGACATCGCGCTGGTGCTGGTGATCGACCGGTCGGGCTCGATGCAGGGCGCCAAGATCGAGGCGGCCAAGGAGTCGGCCCGGGTCACCACCGAGGTGCTGTCGCCCAACGACGTCATCGGCGTGGTGGCGTTCGACAGCGAGGCCCAGGTCTTCGTCAAGCCGCAGCGCGCCGCCAACAAGATGCGCATCTCGCAGGACATCGCCCGGCTGTCGCCCGGCGGCGGCACCAACATCTACCCCGGGCTGCGTGAGGCCTTCGAGCTGCTGCAGCCGATCGAGGCCAAGGTCAAGCACGTCATCCTCCTGTCCGACGGCGAGGCGCCCTACGACGGGATCGTCGACCTGGTCCAGGACATGCGCGCGGCCCGGATCACGGTGTCGGTGGTCGGCGTGTCCGGCGCCGATCGCAACCTGCTCGCGATGATCGCCGAGAACGGCGACGGCCGCCTGTACATGACCGAGGACATCGGCGCCTTGCCGCGCATCTTCATGAAGGAGACGTCCGAGGCCCAGAAGTCGCAGCTGGTCGAGGACGCGATCAAGGTCCGGGTCGCGAAGCGGGTCGAGGCCATCGAGGGCACCGCGGTCGAGAGCGCGCCGCCGTTGCGCGGCTACGTCTCGACCAAGCCCAAGCCGACGTCCGAGGTCATCCTGGTCAGCGACCTCGGCGAGCCGATCCTGGCCCGCTGGCGCCACGGCGCCGGCCAGTCGGTGGCCTGGACCAGCGACGTCAAGAACCGCTGGAGCCAGGACTGGATCGCGTGGGGCGGCTACCCCAAGTTCTGGGCCCAGGTGGTGCGGTCGTCGATGCGACGCCAGGCCTACGACAGCTACGACATGTTCACCACCGTCGACGATGGCCGGGCCCAGGTCGTGGTCGACGCCATCGACGCCGGCGATCAGTTCGTCAACGCGCTCGACACCAAGCTCGAGGTCATCGACCCGGCGACCAACGAGGTCCGCCAGACCGTGGCGATGGACCAGACCGCGGCCGGCCGCTACGTCGCCGACTTCAAGATCGAGCGCTACGGCAGCTTCCTGCTGCGCGCGATCCACCAGCGCGACGGCAAGACCGTGGCCGAGAGCCTGGGCTCGGTCGCCCTGCCCTATCCCCTCGAGTACCTGCGGACCACGCCCGACGACACCGCCCTGCGCCAGGCGGCGGTGGTCACCGGCGGCCAGGATCAGGCCGAGCCCGCCAAGGTCTGGAAGGCCGACCAGGAGTCGATCGCGTTCACCCGCGACCTGTGGCCCTGGGTGCTGCTCGCGATGGCCGGCCTCATGGTCCTCGACCTCTACGGCCGCCGGGTCCGCCTGTTCGGCTACCGCACCATCAAGTTCGACTGACCGCTCAGCGCGAGTAGACGCCGCACGGCGACCAGACCGCGCCGGGTCCGCCCGCGATGCCGACCGGGAGCACGGTCATCGTGACCGGGTTGCCGTCGACCTTGAGGGAGACCTCGCCGATGGCGGTCTCGGTGCCGCCCTGGGTGAAGGGCGTCATCGCCGCGGGCGCGCGCGCGATGGGCGCCACGCCGACCGGCTTGGCCATCGCGACCTCGAACACGTGGCCGCCGGCCTCGGTCCGCGCGTGGTAGGTGTCGGCGGTCCACGACACGTCGATGGTGCCGTCGATGCTCGGCGCGCCCTCGAACGGCGTGCCGGCGAAGATGTTGGGCCCGAAGTAGGCGCCGACCGTGGGGTCCGACGAGACGAAGCCCATCACCACCGGCGCGGCCTTGGGATCGGGCTGGTAGAAGATCATCCCGCTCGGCGCCGAGCCGACCGGGGTGTGGACCACCTTGGCCACGTGGACGATGACGTTGGGCATCGCCAGGCCGGCCTCGGTCATGCCAGCGACGTCGACGCCGCCCTCCCACGTCATCCACTTCTCGGCGCCCGCGGGCGCGCCGAACGCGCTGCAGTCGAGGTTCAGCGCGGCCGGCGCCGCGGCCTTCTTGCCGTGGCACGCGGCCAGCGGCAGCACGAGGACCAGGGCGAACGACGCCCGAAAATGACGATTCGCGATCGTGAGCTTGTTCATTACCCGCACGCTACACCCCGCGCCGCGCCCCGCGGGCCCGTCCGCCCGTCGGGCCGCGCGCACGCTCGACGGCTCGAGCCGCGGGGTACAGTGGCGGCCATGACCTCGACGCCTGCGACGACCACCTCGCGACGGGTAGCGCTCGGGCTGTGCGCGGCGCTGCTCGCGTGCGGCCCACGGCTGCGGGCACCGGCACCGATGGCCGCGCCGCCCGTGGCCGCGGAGCTGGCGGCCCGGCTCGACCGGCTGGCCGCGAAGGCGTTCGCCGACGGCGACGTCGCCGGGATCTCGATCGCGGTGGTGTGGCATGGGGCCACCGTCCTCGCGAAGGGCTACGGCGTGGCCGACGCCGAGCACGGCACCGCGGTCGACGCCGACACCGTGTTCCGTATCGGCTCGATCACCAAGCAGTTCACCGCGGCGGCGATCCTGCGGCTGGCCGCCGACGGCTCGCTCGCGGTCGACGATCCGCTGACCCGCTACCTGCCCGACTATCCGGTCCACGGCCGCGCGATCACGTTGCGCCACCTGCTGACGCACACGTCGGGGATCAAGGACTACGAGCACGGCGCGTGGCTCGCCGCGCACATGGCCGAGGCCCGGCCCGCGACCGAGCTGATCGCGAGCTTCGCCGCGGAGCCGTTCGACTTCGAGCCGGGCACGCAGTGGTCCTACAGCAACTCCGGCTATTTCCTGCTTGGGCAGATCATCGAGCGGCTCACCGGCCACAGCTACGCGGCCACGGTCGACGCGATGGTCGCGGCCGCGCACGTCGACGGCGTGCGCTATTGCGCCGACCAGCAAGACGCCCCGCACGCCGCCCGCGGCTACCAGCGCGGCGCCGGTGGCGCGCGCGTCCCGGCGGCTCCGATCCGGATGATGCACGTCATGGCGGCCGGCGCGATGTGCGCGACCGCGTCGGGGCTGGTGGCCTGGGCCCAGGCGCTGGCCGGCGGGCGCGTGGTCACGCCCGCAGCGTGGGCCGAGATGACGACCCCGGTCCGGCTGGCGAACGGCGACCACCACGACTACGGCTTCGGCCTGTTCACCGGTCGGCTCGGCGATCACCGCATGATCTTCCACAGCGGCGGGATCAACGGCTTCGTCGCCAAGCTGTCGTCCTACCCCGACGACGAGCTGTACGTCGCGGTGCTGGTGAACACCGAGAGCAACGCCGCCGACGCGCTCGACGACGCGCTCGCTCGCGAGGTGCTGGGGGTGGCCCCGCCGCCGCCAACGCTCGACCTGCCCGTCGACGCCACCGAGGCGGCCGCCGTCGCGGGTCGCTACCTCGTGGCGGCGGCCGGGGCCACCCTCGTGATCGAGGCCGACGGCGGCACGCTGTACGTCCGCACCGAGGGCGACGCCGAGCGCGCAACGCTGCGGCGCCAGGCCGACGGCAGCTACGTCGCCGCGGCCTCGAGCTTGGTCACGCTCCGCTTCGTCCGCGCCGGCGACCGCGTCGTCGGGCTGGAGCTGGTGCAGGCCGGAATGGCCTTCGCCGGCACGCGCCTGCCGTAGCGCCGACCTGACGCGCTACCCGCAGGCGGCGAGCAACTCCGGCCCCCACTCGGCGACCCGCCAGCGGCGCAGCCCATCGATGGCGGCCAGGTCGTCGAGCGTGCGCGGCGCGGCGGCGGCCAGGCGATCGATCAGGCGCTGGGCCAGCACGATCGACGGGTCGAGGCCGAGGTGCTCGGCCTGCTGATCGCGCCAGGCCCGCAAGGCGTCGATGCGGCGGCGCGCGGCCGGCGTGAACACCTTGCGCTCGCCAGCCTCGTGCGCCGGCAGCTCATCGTCGGCGAGATCGAGCCCACGCTCGATCGCCGCGAACACGATCGCGGCCTGGCCGGCCTGGCGCGGGTACTGGGCCAGCACCCGCTCGACCTCGTCGACGCCGGTCGGCGGGTCCGCGGCCATCGCCAGCAGCGTGTCGGGACCGACGATCTTGAACGGCGGCCGATCGGCGGCGGCGGCCCGGCCCTCGCGCCAGACGTGCAGCTCGCGCAGCACCGCCTGCTGGCGCAGGGTCAGCTTGGCCGAACCCTTGATCCGGCGGTACTCGTCGGGTCCTGTCCGCTTCTCGGACGGTGCCAGGGTGGCCAACGCCGCGAACTCCTCGCGCGCCCACTCGGTGCGCCCGGCCTCGGCCAGGCGCGCGGTCAGCCCGGTAGCCAGCGCCATCAGGTGGGCGACGTCGGCCAGCGCGTAGGTCTCCTGCTTGGTGGTCAGCGGTCGTTTCGACCAGTCGTCGCGCTGGCTGCCCTTGTCGAGGTCGACGCCGAGCTGGTTGCGGACCAGCGCCTGCAGCCCGACCTCGGTGTCGCCCAGCAGGCGGGCGGCGATCGCGGTGTCGAACATCGTGCGGAAGCTGACGCCGAAGTCGCGGCGCATCGACGTGACGTCGTTGTCGCCCCCGTGCACGACCTTGAGCACCGACGGGTCGGCGAAGATCGGCGCCAACGGCCCGAGGTCGCGCAGCGCCAGCGGATCGATCAGCCACGAGCCGCCGCCGAACGCGGTCAGCTGGATCAGGCACACCTTCTCGGTGTAGTGATGCAGGCTGTCGGCCTCGGTGTCGAGGCCGATCGCGCGACACCCCGCCAGCTCGTCGACGAGGTCGTCGAGCTGGTCCGCGGTGCGAATCCATGGGTCCGGGGCGGCGGTCACGAATCACCATGACAGGCCCGGCGGCGCCGAGCCAGGGCTTGCCATGACCGTCGCTCGGCACCATCGTTGCTGCATGCCGACGTACGTCTACGAGACCGCCCCCACCGATGGCTCGGCCCCGACCCGCTTCGAGCTCCAGCAGAAGCTGGCCGACGCGCCGCTGACCGTCCACCCCGAGACCGGTGTGGCGGTCGCGCGGATCATGACCGCCGCCAACCTCGGCGGCGTCGCCGGCGGCAAGGCCGGGTCCGAGGCCGCGCCGTCGATGGGCTGCGGCATGGGCGCGTGCGGGATGGGCGGCTGCGGCATGGGCGTCAACTGACCGCACCCTCACCGCCGCCACGCCGTCATCGCTGGTGCGGCGCGAGACCGCCGCCTCACCGCCCTGGTATGATGCCGGTCTATGGCGGGCTTTGCGCTCCAGACCGCAGCTCCGTCCACGCAGGCCGGGGTCGGCCTGTCGACCCTGCCCGACGCCCGGGCGGCCGGCGCGCAGGCCGCGCGCGCGGCCGGTGGCGGGCTGACCACCGCGCCGGCGTGCGTGCTGGTGTTCGCGACGGCGGGGTACCGCCAGGACGAGCTGCTGGCCGGGGTCCGGTCCGAGATCGGGTCCGCCCGGCTGGTCGGCTGCTCGGGCGAGGGCGTGATCTCCGGCCCCTGTAGCGACGAGCGCGACCACGTGGTCACGGTGATGGCACTCGCCTCGACCGCGATCGGCTTCGAGGTCCTCGCCCGCACCGACTACGGCGTCGACCCCGCGGGCTGCGGTCGCGGCCTGGCCGCCGACCTCGCCGCCCTCGCACCGGCGGACGTCTTCGCGGTGCTGCTGTTCGCGGACGGGCTGACCGGGCATTGCACAAATTTCCTGGCCGCGTTTCAGGCCGCGCTGCCACCCGGCGTGACCGTGGTCGGCGGCACCGCAGGCGACTGCATGGAATTCACGCGGACCTACCAGTACGCCGGCGATCAGGTGACCAGCGGTGGGGTCAGCGCGCTGGTGCTGCGCGGCGCCGGCCGGGCCCAGGTCGCGGTCAGCCACGGCTGTCTGCCGATCGGGCTCGAGCGGACCGTGACCTCGGCCGCCGACGGCTGGCTGCACACGATCGACGGCCGGCCGGCGTGGTCGGTGTTCAAGGAGTACCTCGACGGCGATCCGGTCGATCTCAACGCCGAGGGCATCGTCCACCTGTGTTTCGGCGAGCTGCTGGCACCCGCGGTGACCCACGCCTACGACCCCTTCATCATCCGGACCCCGCTGCAGCTCGACGCCGCCACAGGCGCGCTGTTCTTCCCCGGCGGCGGCTTCGTCACCGGCCAGCGGGTCCGCATGACCCGCCGTGACCCCGGCCAGATCCGGTCGAGCGCCGAGCAGTGCGCCGCGACGCTGGCCGATCGAGAGCGACCGGCGTTCGTGCTGCAATTCGACTGCGCCGGCCGCGGGCGGATCCTGTTCGGCGCGTGTGCGGCCGACGAGATCGTCCGGCCGCTGCAGATCGCGGTCGGCGCCGGGGTGCCCTGGGCTGGGTTCCACACCTACGGCGAGATCGCGCCGGTTGGGGACACGCTCTACTATCACAACTACACGGTGGCGCTGTGCGCGGTCTACGACGCCGCCTGACCCAGCCGGTGAGGATCGCGTGACGGCGCCGCCGGTGGTTCCTGCCGACGTCGCCGCCGAGGTCGCGCGGCTTCGGGCCGAGAACGCGTCGCTCAACGAGCAGATCAAGCTGCTGGTCCAGACCGAGCAGCGCCTGTACCGCAGCCAGAACGCCCGCGAGCACGAGCTGCGCCGGATCCGCGCGGTCGGGGCGTTCGCGCTCGAGGTCGTGGGCAAGCCGGCCGACACCATCCACGCCCACACCCTGGCGGTGCTGCGCGCGTGCTTCGCGCTCGACGACGCGGCGGTGGTGCACATCGACGCCGCCGGCCGGGCCGAGACCCGCGCCCTGGGTCCGCCGCGAC
>JAYVSF010000832.1:0-4692 GCA_043775605.1 Myxococcales bacterium | reverse complement strand
TCCAGGGCCGATGGTACTGCAGGGGCAACTCTGTGGGAGAGTAGGACGCTGCCGGGGTTTTTTCTGAAGGCCCGCGATTTCGATCGCGGGCCTTCCTCTATTTGTGCGCCCAGCATGGGCATCGACTTCGAGGTGCAAATCCTCTCGGGACCTGGCCGCAGGGCATGGGCAGCGGCGCGCTCGCCGTGCACAGGTGGTTGGTCCGTTTACGACGAACGCCGCCTGGCCGCTGCCCGCCGCCATGGCATCGCGAATGGCCAGGGTCTGCGCCTCGAACTGGGCTGCCGGGATCTGCATGTACGTCGAGATCGTCTGGTCTCGAGTGTTCATCAGCAGGCCGAACCGGGTGCCGGGCGGTCCTGAGATCCGCAGGCCGACTGCAGCCTGGCCTTCGCGATACCGCGCTTCTGTTGCCGCGAGCCCGAGCTGCTCCGAGCCTCGAGCCGCGCGGGGACGATGCTCGGACAGGCCAGGGGCCGGAAGCAGGCGTTCACGCTCGTGATCCGAGGCAGGCTTGGACTGGCGGTGACTATGGGCGGGGCCGCATGGACCGGCGATGCGGGTTTGCAACCTCGCGCTCGCTCGGGGTCAGCGGGCGTAGTCGGAGGCGCGGGTCTCGCGGACGACCACGACCCGGACCTGACCGGGATAGCTGGCGCCGGCCTCGATGGCGCGGGCCAGGTCCTTCGACAGCACCAGGGCGCGCGCGTCGTCCACCTTGTCGCTCTGGACCATCACGCGGACCTCGCGGCCGGCCTGGAGGGCAAAGGCCTTGTGGACGCCCTCGAAGCGGGTGCAAATGGCCTCGACGTCCTCGAGCCGCTTGATGTAGCCGGCCAGGGTCTCGCGCCGGGCGCCGGGCCGGGCCGCCGACAGCTGGTTGGCCGCATCGACCACGACGTCGAGCATGGAGGTCTGGGCGACATCGCCGTGGTGGGCGGCGATGGCCTGGCAGACCCGGGGTGACTCGCCGTGCTTGCGGGCGAGCTGGGCGCCGACGTCGGCGTGGTTGCCCTCCTGCTCGTGATCGACGCCCTTGCCGATGTCGTGCAGCAGGCCGGCCCGCCGGGCGAGCTTGACGTTGAGGCCGAGCTCGGCCGCCATCAGGCCGGCCAGGTAGCCGACCTCGACCGAGTGGGCGAGCAGATTCTGGGCGTGGGCCGACCGGAACCGGAGCTGGCCGAGGACGCGGAGCATCTCGGGGTGGACCCGGTGCAGGCCGAGATCGAAGGCGGCTTGCTCGCCGGCCTCGCGGCCGACCTTCTCGACGTCCTTCTCGGCCTTCTTCACCACCTCCTCGATGCGGGTCGGGTGGATCCGGCCGTCGGCGACCAGGGCCGAGATCGCGAGCCGGGCGATCTCGCGCCGGACCGGGTTGAAGCACGAGATCGAGATCGACTCGGCGGTGTCGTCGATGATCATATCGACGCCGGTGGCAGCCTCGAGCGCCCGGATGTTGCGGCCCTCGCGCCCGATCAGGCGGCCTTTGAGGTCGTCGGACGGCAGCGGCACCACGGCCACGGTCCGCTCGGCGACGAACTCCGAGGCGAAGCGCTGGATCGCGGTGGCGATGATGGTCTTGGCCCGGGCCTGGCTCTCGCGCTCGGCCTCGTCGGTGATGCGCTTGATGTCGGCGGCGGCCTGGGCCTGCGCCTGGCCGCGGACCTCGTCCTCGAGCTTCTTGCGGGCCTGCTCGGCGGTGAGGCCGGCGGTCGCCTCGAGCTGGGCGCGGGCCTGGGCCTGGGCGGCCTCGGCCTTCTCGACCGCAGCGTCGATCTGCTTGCTCTTGCCCTCGGCGGCGCGCTCGCGCTTGTCGAGCTCGCCCTGGCGGCGATCGAGATCGCGCCGAGCCTTGTCGAGGTCGCGCTCGCGCCCGGCGGCGCCGTCCTCCTGCTTGCCCAGCTCGGCCCGGCGTGCGCGCAGCTCGTCGTCGAGCGCGGCCCGCCGGCGCTGGGCGGCTTCCTTGCCCTCGAGCTCGGCGGCGCGCCGCAGCTCTCCGGCGTCGGCCTCGGCGGCGGCCCGCAGCCGGCCGACCTCCTCGGTGGCGGCGCCAAGGCCGGAGGTGCCGCGGGCCCGGGCCCGGGCGATCGCGAAGCCCGCGGCGGCACCCGCCAGGGCGGCGAGCACGATGATGACGGCGGTCATGGACGAGCCTGGCTGGGTCGGACGACGCCGGTCTCGGTGACCACGCGTTCGACCCGTCGATCGTGGGGATCCTCGGGCAGGTCGTCGACGACCTGCTCGCGGAGGGCGACGCCGAGCGACCGACCGCCGACGGCGGGCAGGGTGGCGTCGTAGTGTCCGGCGCCCCAGCCGAGCCGGGCGCCGTCGGGCGTGAACAGCAGGCCGGGGACGACGATCAGCGCGATCGCGCTGGCCGGCACCGTCGGCGCCGAGATCTGGGGCTCGGGCACGTTGAAGGTCGCGACCCGGAGGTCGTCGAGAGTGGCGAGGTGGAATCGCAGCGCGCGTTCGCCGCGGACCACGCGCGGGTAGGCGACGACCAGGCCGCGAGCTCGGGCCCGCTCGTCGAGCTCGCGCGTCGGCAGCTCGCTGCCCATCCCCGCGTACAGGCCCACGATCGAGCGTGGCGCCAGCGCGCTGAAGTGGTCACCGTCGATGATCGCGGCGATCGCTGCCGCGGCGGCGTCGCGGGTCGGCGCCGGCACTGCGTCGCGGACCGACCGGGCCCAGGCTCGCATCTCGGGCTTGCCCTTCGTCGTCGGGCGCTGGGTCGGGCGCGGCGGGGCGGTCATGATCGAGCGCGAGGCGGTCACGGGGCGCGGAGCCCCCTGCAGCCGTGAGCGACGGGCCTCGACGGGGGTCTCGTCCGGCGCACGTGCAGGAGCGACATCGCCGTCATCATACGTACCGAGCGACCCGGATCAAGGAGCAAGCACGCGAAGCAACAGGCGAAACACCCTCGGCCGCGCTCGCGTGGGGCCCGCGCGGCGCGTTCGCGTGCGCGGCGCGAGTCGCCGATCCCGGGTCGCCGCCGAGGGCCCCGCGGGGGCTGACGCCGGCCCCGAGGCGATCGCGCCGCCGCCGATCGTCGACCGGCCGACGCACGCCTGCTCGGTCGGGCTTGCAACCTGGGCCCGTTTGGGGCAGATTCCGGTGCCTTGCGCGGCCCTTGGGGCCCATAGCTCAGCGGTAGAGCAGCGGCCTTTTAAGCCGTTGGCCGATGGTTCGAATCCATCTGGGCTCACGCGTTTCAGACCCCATCGTCTAGAGGCCTAGGACACCTGCCTTTCACGCAGGCGACACGGGTTCAAATCCCGTTGGGGTCGCCATCTTTCGCCAGCGGTTCCCGCCGCTTCCCCGGACTGTAGTGGCGCTGTAGTGAGGCATCCGCAGGACGGTGCCCTCGCGCACCGTGATCTTGAGCTTGGCCACCTCCCCGCAGAGGGCCGGCCAGGGGAACGTGCTGTAGACCGAGATGATGTCGCCGCGCGGGCCGTGGGTGACGGCTTCGAGGAGATCGCGCCGGGCCCCGTCCACCTGCGCCAGCGTGATGAACGTCCGCCGCAGGTCGTGGCCGCGGCGGTTCCGGTCCGCGCCAGCTCGCGTCCGCAGGCCGAGGGTTGCCAGGTCGGCCAGGAGCGCAGCTTGGGACTCGGCCGGCTGGCGCGCGGTGCCGTTGCGGGTCGGCACGATCAAGTCATCGGGGGTCGGCCGCGTGCCGTAGGTCGCCGTCCACCCGCCGAGCTTCCACGCGGCCAGGAGCTTCGCCAAAGTGGGGTGGACCGGGATCGACCGCGGGACACCGCTCTTGGTCTTGCCGAGGTGGATCGCCCCGAGCGGTTCGGCCCCGGCGTCGTACTGCGACCACTTCAGGTTGGCGGCCTCGCCGTGCCGGAGCGCGGCCAGGGCCTTCAACCCGTACAGCACGCGACGATCGGCAAGGATGCGCTCGTCGGACACCAGCGCCTCGACTTCCGCCCGGCTGTAGATGGCTTCCACCCGCCACGTCGGATCCTTGTCGGCCTTCTTGGGCATGTCCGTTCGATCGAGCGCGGCGACCGGGTTGGACACGATCAACTCGTCGCGCATCGCGCTCTTGAACAGCGTGTGCATCACGCCGCGGATGCTGTAGACGGTGCGCGGCGCGAGATCGGCATGCTCGCGCAGCTTGGCCACGACCGCGATGATGTGGCGGGGGCGAACCGCGTCGATGGGCATCGCGCCGATCGTCGGCTCGACGTGCATGCGCAACCGCGCGGCGTCCTCCTCGACGCTGGCCACGCCACGCTTGCGCCGCGCGGCCAGCCATCCCTCGACGTAGCGGCGCACGGTCGGCGGACCTTCGACGGTCGCGCCGTCCTGAAGATCCGGACCTACACGCCTAGAACGTCACCAGCTCGCGCAGGAGCCGCGCAAGCCGGGCCCGCCCCTGAGCTACCCCGCCGCCGCTTCGCGGGCCGTGGCGGATCCGCTGACGGCCCTGCGCTCGGCGTCGCGCAGCCGAGTGAACAGCGGGTGCGGCATGCCCCGGCCGCGGGCTTCCTTCGCGCGCTCCATGCGGATGAAGCCCGCCGCCGCGTCCGGGTTGCCGGGCATAGTCACCGCGAGCACGGCGCCGATGGCGTCTCGCACCTGCGCCGCCGTCGCGTCTGCCGGCAGGGTCGCCATCGCGCGCGCCCACGGGTCGACCGGGCCGGGCCGCGGCGCAGCCGCGGCAGGAACCGGGCC
>JAYVSF010000831.1:0-25874 GCA_043775605.1 Myxococcales bacterium | reverse complement strand
AACGATCGCCCGCGCGCGACGGCCAACCCTCGACTCTGATTCCGTACAGATCGGGCCGGCACGCTGGTGCCGGGCCGATCGATCGATGACACAGGGTTGATTCTGGCCAACCCTGTGAGCGGGGCGGCGGCTGTGGCTTCGTTGGGCTGGCGAGGGTGACGGTCAGGCGAGGGTGCGGGGCTCCCGCAGCGCGCGCTCGAGGTCGGGGCGGACGTCGGGGTGGGCGATCGAGATGAGGGCGGCGGCGCGGCGGCGGAGGTCGAGGCCGTGGAGGTTGACGGCGCCGTGCTCGGTGACGACCCAGTGGACGTGGCCGCGGGTGGTGACGACGCCGGCGCCCGGCTTCAAGGTCGGCACGATGCGCGAGTACTTGCCGCCGCCGGCCATCGCCGGCAGCGCGATGATGGCCTTGCCGCCCTTCGACAGCGCGGCGCCGCGGATGAAATCCATCTGGCCGCCGATGCCGCTGTAGATCCGATGGCCGATCGAGTCGGCGCAGACCTGGCCGGTGAGATCGATCTCGATCGCGGAGTTGATCGCCGTGACCCGCGGGTTCATGCGGATCAGCGCAGTGTCGTTGGTCCGGTCGCAGGGGTGGAACTCGACCATGTGGTTCTCGTGGACGAAGTCGAACCCGTCGACCGGAAGCCGAGGCACCGAGCGCAGCTCGGGCCGGGGTTGTTCTGTGTGAGGGCGGCACCGGCGCCCGGGCCGGGACCGACCGATCGATCGACACACGGTTGGTTTCTGCCAACCCTGTGATGGCCGGTGGCGGGGGCTTCGCACGCTTGCGCCGCCGGCCGGTGCGTGGCATCAACGCCCCGATGAACCCGGCGGACGAGGACGCTTACTGGAACGCCTTCTACGCCGGGCGTCACCCCGACCTCGAGAACCCGTCGAGCTTCGCCCGCCTGGCCCTGACCCGGGTCGAACCGGGTTCGCTGATGTTCGAGCTGGGCTGCGGCAACGGCCGCGACGCGCTGTTCTTCGCCGGCCAGGGCGTGCGGATGGTCGCGTGTGATCGGTCTACGACCGCCATCGAGACCCTGAGCGCCCGCCCCGATCTCGGCAAGTTCCGCCACCCGCCGCGCTTCCTCCACGCCGACTTCGCCGAGCTGACCCGGGTCTACGACGCCAGCCACGAGCCGCTCGACGCGGTCTACTCGCGCTTCACCCTCCACGCCATCCCGGTCGAGATCCAGCACGCGGCCCTGAGCTGGTCGGCGGCCCACCTCAAGGCCGCCGGCCTCCTGCTGATCGAGGTGCGCTCGGTCCTCGGCAGCCTGTACGGCAAGGGCGAGGAGGTCGAGCGCGACGCCTTCATCCACGACGGCCACTACCGTCGGTTCCTGCGCCAGGGCGAGCTGCGCGCGGAGCTCGAGGGCCTCGGGCTCGAGATCGTCGAGGCCAACGAGGCGGCGGGGCTCGCGGTCTATAAGGACGACGACCCGGTCGTGATCCGGGTGACGGCTCGCAAGCCCGTGCGATGACCTCGGCGCCGCGGACGTCGTTCGGCGAGCGGCTACGGCTGCTCCGCAACAAGCGCTACGACGACTGGTGGCACGTCGTCTTCGGCGGGCCGGTCGGGGTGTTCGTCGCCGCGCTGATCGCCGACGTCTGCTGGATCACGCCCAACCTGATCACGATGGTCGGGTTCGTGATGCGCCTGGCCGGCGCCGGCATGATCCTGGTGCGCGAGCCGTGGGCCGACGTCACCGCGGTGGTCCTGCTCGAGCTGAGCCTGGTGCTCGACATCACCGACGGCAGCCTGGCCCGCTACCGCAAGCAGCCGTCGGCGCTCGGCGCCTTCCTCGACAAGATCACCGACGGCGCCAGCCTCGCCACCCTCGGCTTCGTACTCGGCTACCGGGCCTGGCTCGAGGGCCACGGCGTACTCCACCTGCTGGCCGGCGCCTTCCTCGGCACCGCCTACCTCCTGCGCTGCTACATGTACTGGGTCGTCGCGTTCCTCGAGCGCGAGCGGGCCGCGGTCCTGACCTTGACCGCCACCACCGTCCGGCCGTTCGGCGAGCTGTCGTTCGGCGAGCGCCTGCGCTACTACCTGAGCTCGACGTGGCGGCTGGTGCTGGTCGGCGAGGGCGACGTCTACTTCTGGGTCGGCCTCGCGCTCCTGCTCGGGCGGCCCGATGACGTCGTGGTGCCGCTGGCCGTGGCGATGGCGTTCTGGACCCTGGTGCTCGGCGGCAAGCGAGTGGCGACCGTGATGCGCCTGGATCGGGCCGCCCCGGCCCCCGACCCGGCGGGCGCGGTGGTCCCGTGAATCCGGTGATCCCGGTGATCCCGGCGGTCGCCACCAGCCCCGCGCCGACGTCGCCGTCGGCGACCGTGGTCATCGACTATCCGGCCGATGACCGCGTGGCCGCGATGCGGATCGGCGGCATGTCGGTGCTCGAGCGGATCCTGCGCGAGGCCGCGCGCGCCGGCGCGACCCGCGCGATCGTCCGGGCCGACGCCGCCCGGGTGCCGGCGCTGCCGGGCCTGGCCCTGACGGTCGAGGTGCTGGGCCGCGACGCCGCCGTCCCGGCCGAGGCCGCGGTCATCGCCGGCGACGTGATCGGCGGGGTGCGGGTCACCGATCGCGCCAGCGCCCGGGTGGCGATGCGCGCGCTGCTGCGGGCCTGCCGCCGCTCCTACGACGGCGTCGCCGACCGCTACGTCATCCGCTACGCGTCGCTGCCGCTGACCGGCGTGCTGAGCCACACCCCGGTCACGCCCAACCAGGTCACGGTCGCCAACATCGCGGTCGGCCTGGCGGCGTGCTGGTACGCCAGCCGCGGCACCACCCTCGGCCTGGCCCTGGCCGGCGGGCTGTTCCTGCTCCAGCTCGTGCTCGACTCGATCGATGGCGAGCTAGCCCGCATCCGCCACCGCCACAGCCGGGTCGGCATGACCCTCGACAACGTCGGCGACGACGTTGTCGACAACCTGTTCGTCGCCGCCCTCGGCTGGGGCCTGGGTGGGCCGTGGGTCTGGATCGGCGCGGGCGCCGCGCTCGGCCGAGGCCTGGTCGCGATCATGGTCTACGTCGAGCTCATCAGCCAGGGCCACGGCGGCGACCTCATGGCCTTCCACTGGTGGTTCGATCGCCCGGACGCCACCCCCACCGAGCGCTTCACCGCCCGGGTCACGCCGATGACCGTGGTCCGGGCCCTCGGCCGCCGCGATCTGTACGGGCTGGTCTTCGGCGTCACCTGCCTGGTCGGCCTGCCGGTGATCGGCCTCGGCCTCGGCGTGGCGATCTCCTGCTCGTCGTTCGCGTTCGGCGTCATGCACGCCGCCCATCGCCTGTGCAACCCGGCGCCCCGCGCCCAGCGCGCCCGCCCGTGAGCGCCGAGTCGACGACCGCGGTGATCGACTACCCGGCCGACGACCGCATCGCCGCCATGCGGATCGGCGGCATGTCGGTGCTCGAGCGGACCCTGCGCGAGGCCGCCCGGCGCGGCGTGACCCGCGCGATCGTGCGGGCCGAGGCCGCCCGGCTCCCGCCGCTGCCGACCCTGGCCATCACCGTCGAGGTCGTGGCCCCCGGCGCGGCGATCCCGGCCGACGCGGTGGCCGTCCCCGGCGACGTGATCGGCGGGGTCCGGGTCACCGACCGCGCCAGCGCCCGCGCGGCGATGCGGGCCCTGCTCCAGGCCTGCCGCCGACCGCACGACGGGGTCGCCGACCGCTTCGTCATCCGCCACGTGTCGCTGGCGCTGACGGGGGTGCTGACCCGGACGCCGATCACGCCCAACCACGTCACCCTGGCCAACGTCGCGGTCGGGCTGGCGGCGTGCTGGTTCGCCAGCCGCGGCTCGCGGGTCGGCTTCGCGCTGGCCGGCGCGCTCATGTTCCTCCAACTCGTGCTCGACTCCAGCGACGGCGAGCTGGCCCGCATCCGCCACCGCCACAGCCGGTTCGGGATGATCCTCGACAACGTCGCCGACGACGTCATCGACAACGGGTTCATCGCCGGCCTGGGCCTCGGCGTCGGCGGCGTGTGGGCCTGGCTCGGCGTCGGCGCCGGCCTGGCCCGCGGCCTCGTCGCGGTGATGATCTACGTCGAGCTCGCCGGGCAGGGCAAGGTCGGCGACGTCATGGCCTTCCACTGGTGGTTCGACACCGACGTCGACAACCCGGCCGAGCGCTTCAACGCCCGGGTCACGCCGCTCACCGTGGTCCGCGCCCTGGGTCGGCGCGATCTCTACGGCCTGACCTTCGCGGTGACCTGCGTCGCCGGCCTGCAGGTCGTGGCCTTCGGCCTCGGCGTCGCGATCTGCGTCGGCTACGTGGCGCTGGCCGCGCTCCACCTGACCTACCGCCGGCGCGCGTAGCGCGTCGGCCGCGCGCGGATCGAGCCCACGTTGCGGAGGAACTGGATCCAGAACACCAGGAAGAACGTGACCGCGCCGACCGAGAACCCGACCAGGATCCAGTCGAGCCGGCCGGCGACCGCCAGGGCGAGGAAGACGGTCACCGCGAAGTCGCGCTTGCCCATCTTGGGGACGGTGGCCTTGAGCCGCGCGACCAGGCCGGTCGGCCGCGCCCCGAGGAAGTCGGCGCTCTGGAACGCCCACGGGATCGCGGCTAGATCGCCCGACTTGTAGACCACCGAGATCAAGAAGTACTGGGTGCCCTGCGTGATCGCGAAGCAGCTCAGGGCGGCGATCGCGAGCGGCGTCGCCCACGCGACGCCCGCCGCGCGCAGGCTCAGACAGATCCCGCTGACGTACGCGACGTTGCCGAAGTCGTCGGCCAGCGTGTCGAGCCACTGCCCCAGGCGCGAGAACTGGTAGCGCAGGCGGGCCAGCTCGCCATCGACGCCATCGAAGATCGAGCCGAGTTCGACCAGCAACATGCCGACGACGCCCGCGCTCCAGCCGCCGCGGGCGATCACGAACCCACCCGCGACCGCGAGCGCGAAGCAGAAGATCGTGACGTGGTTGGGCCCGACCGGCGTCCGGCTCAGCAGCCACGACATCGGCAGCGACAGGTGCCGGTTGATGAGCGTCGCGGCCAGCCCGTCGGCCCGCTTGCGCAAGGACCACACCAGCCGGCGCTCGGCCCGGCGCAGCTCGCGGCGATCGCGCGCCGTGGTGGTGAACCCGAGGTACGGCAGCGGGGCCGGGGCCACCTCGACCGTCGCCAGCACCGCCGCGAACCCGCCCGCCGTCGTCGCCGCCGTGACCAGCCGGCGCGCGGTGGCCCGATCGGCGACGACCACCGCGTCGTGCTCGGCCCCGGCCACCTTGGCGACAGCGGCCGACGATCCCTGCCACGCCGCGCCGACCTGCTTGGGCAGGTCCCGGTGATAGATCCGGTCGGCCCGCACCACCAGCACGGGATCGCCGTCGTCGCCATCCGGAGCCGTCGCCGCGACCTCGATCGCCGCCCGCGCCGACAACCGGGGATCGGCGCCGATCGCGGCGAGGTCGGGCGGGGTCGCCGCGCCGGTCCACACCACCACGATCCGGCGAACCCCGGCGACCGCGAGGTCACACGCGAGCCGGAGCACGTGGGGCATCCCGGCGACGTCGGTCGCGAGCGAGGGCGCGGCCTCGGCGCCATCGAGCACGCCGGCCAGGATCCATCCTTCGGTAGGACCGGCGCGCACGGCGACGGTTAGTAGCAGCCATCGGGCCCGGCTGCCAGCGTCCGGGCCCGGCGAGGTGGCGCCGCGGAGGCGGCTTGACACCCGCGGCCGGTGGGCCTACCCCAGCGGCACGATGATTCGCCAGGCCGTCATCCTCGCCGCCGGCAAGGGCACTCGCATCCGGGTATCGACCGACGACCTGCCCAAGCCGCTGCAGGTGGTCGCCGGGATGCCGCTCATCAAGCGGACGCTGCTGGCGCTCGGCGAGGCCGGCATCACCCGGGTCGTGGTCGTCACCGGATTCATGGCCGATCAGGTCGGCGCCACGATCACCGGCGATCCGGCCTACGCCGCCGCCGGCATCGCCATCGAGCTCGTCCACAACCCCGACTTCGACAAGGCCAACGGGCTGTCGGTCCTGGTCGGGGGCGCGGCCGCCGGCGGACCGTTCGTGCTGTCGATGGCCGACCACATCTACGATCCGGCGGTGCCGCGCCTGGTCGGCACCTGCGATCTCGCGGTCGCCGATCTCTACCTCGCGACCGATCCCCGGGTCGACACCATCCTCGACCTCGACGACGCGACCAAGGTACGGACCGAGGACGGCCGGATCGTCGACATCGGCAAGACCCTCGCCGTCTACGATCGGATCGACTGCGGCGTGTTCTGCGTGACCCCGCGCCTGCTCGAGGTCCTCGCCGAGGTCCGCGCCGAGCGCGGCGACTGCTCGCTGACCGACGGCGTCCGGCGCCTCGCCGCCGCCGGCCGGGCCCGGGTCGCCGACATCGGCGATCGCTTCTGGCAGGACGTCGACACGCCCGACGACCGCGCCCACGCCGAGCGCCTGCTCGGCCAGCGCGCACGCTGACGCCACGCCGCGGCCGCTCGAAGACGGCTCAGCCCTTCTGCAGCGTGAAGACCACGAACGTGAACGACAGGTCGAAGCGCTTCCAGGTGACCGGCTTGTCCTCGCAGACGTAGTCGATCTCGCCGGTCGGCTCGAGCCCGAAGCGGCGGGCCACGGCCAGCATGTCGATGACCTGGTCGCGGCTGAACACGCGGACCGGGCCGCCATAGGCGACGCGCCCGGCGGTGTCGAGCAGCGGCTCGAAGTAGTCGGCCGAGGTCACCAGGATCCCGCCCTTCTTGAGCAGCCGGGCCATCTCCTTGAAGTAGCCCTCGAGCGGAACGTTGTGCTCGATGACGCTCATGCAGGTGATGGCGTCGAAGTGCGCGTCGTCGAAGCGGGTGTGCGTGAGATCGCCGTGCTCGTAGGCGATCGGCCCGACCTTGAAACGATCGCGGAACTCGAGGTTGAGCCCCCACAGATCGCGATAGCCGTAGAGGGCGAGCCAGGGCAGGACCACCGAATAGAGCATCGCGCCGGCGTCGAGGACCCGCGCGCCCGGCTCGGTGCGCCGGAGGATCTCCGCGACCGCGGCCAGGCTGTCCCAGTTCTTGGGCGGGTCCCGGTGCGGCGGGAGGCCGAGCGTCCGGACCTGCGCGACCGCCGCCTCCCACTCGGCGCGGCGCTTGAGCGCCCGGTTGACCCAGGGCGCGTCGGGCCGGCCGGCCGGCGTCCGGCGTCCCCAGCGCCAGTTCCAGTACATCCTCGAGCCGCGGCCGGTCCGGAGGACGATCTCGCGCAGCCTGCCGATCATCGCGGCGCAATCTAGCAGACCTCGTCGTGCCGTGGTGCGGCGCGTCCAGTTTGGTGATGACGGGCGATGGCGGTAGAAACGCCGGATGTCCCTCTCGTGGGCGCGACCGTGAAGGTCGGCTTCGTCTCGGTCTTCCCGCCGAACACCAATGGCATCGGCGACTACACCCACGACCTGTGCCGGGCGATCCGCGCTCGGAGCCCCGAGACCTCGCTGATCGTGCTCGGTGATCGCGCGGGACCGCTCGCCGGCCTGGACGTGGAGGTCGACCGCTGCTGGTCGCTGCGCGGCGACTGGGTGCCCGACGTCCTCGCGGCGGTCGACCGCGCGCGCGTCGACGTCGTCCACCTCCAGCATGGCTACTACATGGGCCGCGACGGGCGGGTGCCGGCGCTCCTGGCCGGCCTCCGCAGCCGCGGCGTGCGCGCCGTGATCACGTTGCACGCGATCTACGCCGAGCGCTTCCGCCGGCTGACGTCGCTCGGGCGCTGGTCGCCGGCCAGGTTTCATCGGGCGCTGGCCGAGCGCGCCGACCGCCTGGTGATCCACCAGCGCGAGGGCGCCTTCGAGCCGCTGGTCCGCCACGGCGTGCCCGCCGCGCAGATCGTCGTCATCCCCCACGGCACCGCCGACACCGCGGCGACGGACCCGGTGGCCGCGCGCCAGGCCCTGGGCCTGCCCGCGACCGCGCCCATCGCGATCTTCCTCGGCTTCCTCATGTACTCCAAGGGCGTCGACACCGTCGTCCGCGCCTTCGATCGCGTGGCCGCCGCGGTCCCCGGCGCCCGCCTGATCGTCGTCGGCCGACCCGAGCGTGACTTCCCCAATCCCCAGTACGTGTGGTGGCTCGAGCGGCTCATGCGGCGCGGGCGGGCGGCGGGCTGGCTGGACTACCGGCCCGGCTACATCCCCGCCGACCTCATCCCCGCGTACCTGGCGGCCGCGGACGTCCTGGTCTTCCCCTATCGCCAGGGCTACGGCTCGGCCAGCGGCATCTTGCACCGCGCGTACGGCGCCGGCCGGCCCGTGATCTGTTCGCGCGGGCCCAAGTTCTCGGACGCTCGCGGCCGGATGGAGGGCGACGTACCCGAGGCCTTCGCCGATCCGGGCGATGTCGCCGACTGGGCGCGGTCCCTGGTGAAGCTGCTCGGTGATCCCGAGGCTCGGGGCCGGGTGGCCCGCATGTCGGCGGAGCTGGGTCGGCGCAGCGCCTGGCCGGTCGTCGCCGGTCAGCACCTCGGGCTGTATCGGTCCCTGGTCGAGCGCCGGCCGGAGCCGGGCCCCGCGGCCAAGGGCGGGGCGGGGTGACGGCCGACCTGGGCACGCGGGTCACGCGCGGCCTGGCGTGGATCGGCCTGGCCACCGCGGTCGTCGGCGTCCTCGACGTGGTGGCGCTGGTGCTGCTGCTGTCGCTCTGGCTGTCGCCCGAGCAGTACGGCATCGCGGTGCTCGCGACGTCGCTGTTCCCGCTGCTCGACGTCGTGACCGATCTCGGCCTGTCGGGCGCGGTCATCCAGCGCAGCGATCACAGCCAGGAGCAGCTCTCGACGCTGTTCTGGGTGAACCTTGGGTTGTCGTCCGTGTTCGTGCTGGTGCTGCTGGTCGCGAGCCCGGCGCTGGGCCGGTTCTATGGCCACCCCGTCGTCGGCGCGATGCTCTCGGCCTACGCCCTCAAGCTCGTGTTGCAGAACGCCTACCTGATCCCGCAGGCGCTGCTCAAGCGCGAGCTCCGGTTCAAGGAGGCCTCGATCATCCGGCTGGTGGCCAACCTGTCGGAGTTCACCTGCAAGATCGCCTTCGCCGCCGCCGGCGCCGGCATCTGGTGCTTCGTCGCCGGCCGGATCGTCTACGTCCTCGCGATCGGGATCGGGACCCAGGTGTGCCGGCCATGGTGGCCGAGCTGGGTCGTCCGGCCGCGCGCGACCTGGGACCTGATCCAGTTCGGGCTGAAGATGTCGGCCAGCCAGTTCCTCTTCAACTTCTACACCAACGTCGACTACCCGATCGTCAACTACTACTTCGGGCCGGCGGCGACCGGGCTCTACCGCTACGCCTACGAGCTGGTGCTCGAGGTCGTGCGGCTGGCGTCGCTGATGACGAGCGACATCGCGTTCCCGACCTTCGCGCGGGTCCGGACCTACCCGGCCCAGATGATCGCCCAGCTGATCTGGTTCAGCCGCCTGAACCTGGTGATCGTGTTGCCCTGGCTGGCGCTGGTCACGCTGCTGGCCGAGGACCTGATCTCCCTCTGCTGGGGCGCCCAGTGGCGACCGGCGGCGACCGCGGCGCGCATCCTGTGTCTGGTCGGCCTGCTGCGGGCGCTGTCGTTCGTGCTGCCGCCGATGCTCGACGGCGCGGGCAAGCCGCACGTGACGCTGGTCTACAACGTCGTCGCCGCGGTGGTCCTGCCGCTGCTGTTCATCGTCGGCGCGGTGGTCCTGGGCCCGCACCTCGGCTACGTCTCCGTCGCGGTCGCATGGGCGGTCGGCTACCCGGTCGCCTTCGGCGTGCTCGCGTGGCTGGCGGTCGACATCGTCGGGCTGTCGATCGGCACCTACCTCCGGCGCCTGGTCGGCGTGCCCGCGTGCGTCGGCGCCGCGATGGTGATCGCCGCGGCGGCCCGGGCGGTGATGGCCGGGACCGGCCCGGGTTGGCGGGTGGCGGGGGTCGCGACCGTGTTCCTGGCGGCGCTGGGGCCGCTGCTGAGCTACACGCAGGGCATGGGCCCGCGCACGATCTGGGCGGCGGTGCGCGGCGCGAAGGTGAGCTGACCGCGGCGCCGCCGCCGCGCGATCACAGCCGGGCGACGCCGGCGGCCAGCGGCGTGATCGGTCGCCAGCCGAGCACGCGTGCGGCCAGGGCCACGTCGAGCACGTACCGCATCGCCTCGCCGGGGCGGAGCTCGAGCGCGCCGAAGCCGAGCAGCGCCGCCGGGGCGCCGAGCGCGTCCGCGACCGCCAGGCACAGGTCCCGCACCCGGGTCTCCTCGCCGCTGCCGATGTTGATGATCGCGGCGTCATCGACCGCGAGCGCCGCGACCACCGCGGCCGCGACATCGTCGACAAACACGAAGTCGCGGGTCTGCAGGCCCGCGGTCAGCGCGATCGGCCGGCCCGCGCGCAGCGCCGCGACCAGCGACGGGATCAACATGGTCGAGGCCTGGCCGGGCCCGTAGCCGACCGCGATCCGCAACGCGAGGGCGCCGGGGCCGACGACCGCGGTCAGCGCGCGTTCGCCGGCGAGCTTGGCCTGCGCGTAGGCGCTGGTGCCGAGCGCAGGGCCGTCCTCGCGATAGGGCAGGGGCGCGACGCCGTAGCACTCGCCGCTCGACAGGTAAATGACCCGGTCGACGGCCAGCGCGCGCGCCGCCCGGACCGGTGCGTCGACGTGGACCTCGCGATTGGCGGCGGCGTCCCGCTCGCGCCGACCGGCCGCCCAGATCAGGACGTCGGCCCGGGCGTCGGCCGCGACCTCGCGCCCGATCGGCACGACGACGTGCGCGGTCGCCGCCAGGGCCCGGACCACCGCCCCGCCGAGGAAGCCGCCCGCGCCGGCGACCGCGACCCGCATCACGCTACTCGGAGCTGCGCGCGATACCAGTCGACGGTGCGCGCCAGCCCCTCGCGCACGCCGAACTTCGGTGACCAGCCCAGGCGCTCGTGGGCGCGGGTCGAGTCGAGGAACTGCGCGCGGATCTCGTGGGAGGCCTGGCCCAGGATCACGGGCTCGAGCTCGGGCCGGCCGGCGGCCGCCAGGGCCAGCCGACAGATCTCGATCACCGTCATCGGCTTCTGATCGGCGAAGTTGAAGGCCTCGCCGGTGATGTCGGCGCGGCCGATCTCCGCCGCCGTCGTCAGGTAGGCCTCGACCGCGTCGCCGACGAACACGTAGTCGCGCACGAAGTTGCCGTCAGACCGGATGATCGGCCGCTCACCGCGCAGCGCCGAGCGGATCGTGCCGGGCACGATCCGGTTCCAGTGGAGATCGCCGGGGCCGAACAGGTTGCCGCAGCGGGTGATGCAGGCCGGCACCCGGTAGGTCTCGAAGTAGCTGCGGGTGATCAGGTCGGTGCAGCTCTTGGAGCAGTCGTACGGGAACCGGCCTTCGAGCGGCGAGTCCTCGGTGTACGGCAACACCGGCTGATCGCCGTAGGCCTTGTCCGAGGACGCGACCACGACCCGGGTCACCAGCCTGGCGTTGCGCCGGCACGCCTCGAGCAGGTTGTAGGTGCCGCGGACGTTGGCCTCCCACGTCGACAGCGGGTTGCGGTTCGCGGTGCCGACGATCGCCTGCGCGGCGCAGTGGAACACGGCCTCGATCTCGTGCTCGTTGAGCGCGCGCTCGAGCAACGGGTAGTCCTCGAGCTGGCCGCGCACGATCGTGACCCGGGCGGCCAGGCCCAGCCGCTCGAACTGGCTGTGGCCGACCTGATCGCGGACCAGACAGACCACGTTGGCGCCGCGCTCGACGAGCGCCTGGGTCAGGTGACTGCCCAGCAGCCCCGTCGCGCCGGTGACGAAGACCTGCCGATCCGTCCACGACCAGCTCACCAGGTCCTCCACGGGGCGCGGCCCGAGGCCCAGCTCTGCTCGAGCTTGACCAGGTCGCGGTAGGTGTCCATGCACTGCCAGAAGCCCTCGTGCTGGTGGACCATGAGCTCCCCGTCGCGCGCCAGGTGCTCGAGCGGCTCGCGCTCGAGCGTGCACCCGTCGTCGGCGGTGACGTAGGCCAGGGCCCGCTTGTTGAACACGAAGAACCCACCGTTGATCACGCCGTGCTCGCCGCCGGCCACCGGCTTCTCGGTGAACGCGCGCACGTTGCTGCCGTCGAGCGCGAGCTCGCCGAACCGGCCGGGCGGCCGGACGCCGGTCACCGTCGCCAGCTTGCCGTGGCCGCGGTGGAACGCGACCAGCGCCGGGAGGTCGACGTCGGCCAGCCCGTCGCCGTAGGTCAGCATGAACTCCTCGCCGCGCAGGTAGGGTGCGACCCGCGCGAGCCGGGCGCCGGTCATCGCCTCGGCCCCGGTATCGACACAGGTCACCCGCCAGTCGCGGGCCCCGCCCTGGTGGAACTCGATCAGGCCGGGCGCGGACAGATCGACGGTGAAGTCGCTCGACAGCGCGGCGAAGTCGAGGAAGTAGCGCTTGATGACGTCGCCGAGGTAGCCGAGGCACAGCACGAAGTCCTTGTAGCCGTGCCCGGCGTAGAAGCTCATGAGGTGCCAGAGGATCGGCTTGCCGGCGATCTCGATCATCGGCTTGGGCCGGTGCTCGGTCGCCTCGCGGAACCGGGTGCCCTGCCCGCCACAGAGAATCACGACTGGCATCGTCATCGCGGTGCGCCTCCGAGGACCGATTCGTAGACTGCCTCGAGCCGCGCGCTGTGCGCGGCCAGGCTGAACTCACGCTCCATCTTCGCCCGGCCGGCGGCGCCCATCGCCACCCGCGCGGCGGGATCGGCGGCGAGCCGGGCCAGCGCGTCGGCGAGGCCGGCGACGTCGCGCTCGGCGGCCAGGTAGCCGGTCACGCCGTCGTCGATCTGCTCGGGGATCCCGGCGTGGCGGGTCGAGACCACGGGCAGCCGCGCCCCGCCGCCCTCGACGATGACCGTCGGGGTGCCCTCCTCGTCGCCGTTGCGAGCGGTCCGGCTCGGGACCAAGAGGACGTCGGCGTTCGCCATCGCCACCGGCACCGGCGACGCCGGCGGCAGCCAGGTCACCGCCAGTCGCAGCTCGTCGGCGAGCGCTCGCAACGGGGCCGCGAGCGGGCCGCTGGTGCCGAGCATCGTCACCGCGCAGGGGACGCCGCGATCGCCGAGCGCGCGACAGGCCCGCAGGCCATCGTCGAAGCCCTTCTTGTCGACCTCGCGGCCGACCATGAGCACGCGCAGGCTGCCGGTGGCCGGCGGCCGGGCCGCGTCGAAGCGGGTCAGGTCGACGCCGAGCCGGACCACCTCGATCTTGGCGGCCGGACAGCCCTGGACCTCGAGCGCCCGCTTCATGTGGTGCGAGAGCGCCAGGATCCGGGCCGCCTTGGCGAACACCCGTCGGCGCAGCAGCATGTACCACCACGCCCAGCCCTCGAAGCGCTCGCGGGTCCGGTACATGACGACGTCGTGGCCGTAGTACGAGACCACGAACGGCACCGTTGCGCGCGCCGCCCCCGCCATCGCGAACGGGCCGGTCTGGCCGAAGTGGGCGTGGATCAGTCGCACGGTCTTCGCCCAGCGCACGAACGCCGGCGCCGAGCGGGTGAGCCGGTACCGCACGCGGGGCCAGCCGCCGAGCAGGGTGACGTCGTCCCAGGGAAACCGCTCCGGCAAGAAGCGCTTGAGCGCCAGCACCCGCACCGCGAACCGCCCGGTGTCGGCGAGGCCCTGCATCGAGTTGTAGATGAAGGTCTCCGATCGCCCCAGGAAGTTGTGGCGGAGGAAGCCGATCGGCGTGGGCATCGCGGGTGGGGTTATGCCATGACACCGCCGCGCCGGTCGAGCCGACGCTGCCGCCGGTGGCGCGAGCCGCGGCCGCGATGCGCGCGCGCGATCGTCTGGGCTACACTGCCGGCCCCGATGGCCTCGCCGACTCCCGACGCGCCGCGCGCCGCCGCCGACAGCGATGGCCGGCAGGCGTCGAAGGACGCCGGGATCTACACGTACAGCCGGGTCGCGGGCTCGCTGTTCGTGCTGCTCGCGCTGGCGCTGGGCGCGCGGCTCTACGACACCGCCGAGTTCGCGTACATCTCGGCGCTGCTCCTGCTGTACGAGAGCGCCGTCGCCCTCGGCTCCCTCGGGCTCGCCGACGCCGTGTTCTATCTCATCGGCAGCCGTCCGGACCGGGCGCCGCTGGTCGTCCGCCAGACGTCGTTCCTGCTGGCCGTGGTCGCGGTCCCGGTGATCGCCATCGTCTGGGCCATCGGCGCCGGCATGGAGCGCGAGATCCCGCTCGGCCCCGCCCTGCCCTGGCTCGCGCTCACGATCCTGATCGAGCTCCCGACCCAGCCGGCGATCAACCAGCTGCTCGCGGTCGGGCGGGCCCGTCTGGCCTCGGCGCTCTACATCAGCTTCGCCGCGTTCCGGCCCGTCGCGGTGCTGCTGCCCGCGCTCAGCGGCATCTCGGTCACGTGGATGCCGGTGATGCTGGCGGCGGCCGGCCTGACCCGCCTGATCGCCCACGTCAAGATCGTCCGCGGCGTGTTCCCGCTCGCCGCCGGCCAGACCGTCCGCGCCTGGCTCGACCGCCCGGCGCTGCGCGCGATCGTGTGGTTCGCGTTGCCGGCCGGCGTCGCCGTCCTCGGCGGCAAGCTGAACCCCCAGATCGACAAGTACGTCGTCCAGCTGGTCCGCGGCAACGCCGACTTCGTCCTCTACACCGCCGGCGCGTGGGAGCTGCCGCTGGTGACCCTCGTGCCCTACGCGATCGGCGCGGTGATGCAGGCCCGCTACGTCCGCCTGCACCTCGGCGGCCACCACGCCGAACTGCGCGTGCTCTGGCACCAGACCGTGCGCAAGACCTCGCTCATCGTGTTGCCGCTGTCGGTCATGCTGATCGTGCTCGCCCGCGAGGCGGTGACGGTCGTCGCCGGCGCCCGCTACGTCGACGCGGCGCCGCTGTTCCAGCTGTTCACGCTGATCATGTTGCAACGGGTGGCGTCGTACGGCGCGATGCTGCAGGCGATCGGCGAGACCCGGGCGCTGCTGGTGACGAGCACGCTGATGCTGGTCACCAACCTCGTGCTGTCCTACCCGTTCACGATCATGTTCGGGTTCCCGGGGGCGGCGATCGCGACGGTGTGCGCGTCGGTGCCCGGGCTGGTGTTCGCGCTCCGCCGGATCGCGGCCGGCATGCGCACGAACCTGGCCGGGGTCATGCCCTGGCGGTTCTACGGCGCGACCCTCGCGCTCGCCCTCGTGGTCGCGGCCGCGACCTGGTGCCTGAAGCAGGCCCTACCCTACGGCGCCGGCCCCCGGCTGGCGATCGGCGCCGCCGCCTACCTGATCCTGTTCTTCGTCCTCGGTCGGCTGGCCCGGCTGATCGCCGACGAGGACGTCGCCTTCCTCCGGCAGTGGCTGAGCCTGCGGCTGCTGCGGACGTGAGCGGGGCGTCAGCGGGGGCCGGCGAAGGTCGCGGCCAGCGCCGCGCCCGAACCCGGCGGCCGGCCGAGGTCGATCGTGAGCAGGCAGCGGACCGCGTGGTACGGCAGCAGCGTGGTGAAGCCGAGGGTGCCAACCACCCGCCGCCACGTGGTCGGGTGATCGTTCGACTCGCCCCAGATCCACTCCAGGGTCATCCACCAGGCCGCGCCGACGTACAGCGGGTAGAGCGCGATGACCCGCCGACGATGGTAGCGACCGAGGATGTGGTGGATGAAGGTCATGAACCGGCGGAAGTAGCCGGCCGTGCCCGCCTTGCGCTTGGCCAGCCCGCCGCCCATGTCCATCCGCCGTTGCAGCCGGGCGCTGGGGTCGAAGCACATGTACTCGCCGGGGCCGAGGCCGCGCCCGATCCGGATCGCGAGCGAGGTCTCGTCCTCGATCGGCGTGTCCTCGTCCCAGCCGCCGAACCGGCCGAAGACCGCGCGCCGGTACGCCCCGCCGGTGCCATGGACGTGGTCGACGCGATCGACCGGCTCGTCGAGACGCGCGAAGGTGTGGGGCAGGCGCAGGGGCCACGAGAACCGCATGCAGCGACGGCGGCCCAGGAACCGGAAGATCGGGCCGATGGTCTCGCCTTCGCGCCAGAAGTGGCGGACCGTCAGCCCCAGACACAGCGGATCGGCGACGAAGCGGGCCTCGATCCGGCGCAGGAAGTCGGCGCCGATGGGCAGGTCGTCGTCATCGACGAACACCACCACCTCGCCGCGGGCGACGGCGACGCCGACGTTGCGGGCGCGCGCCCCGCCGAGCGGGCCCGACCGCAACACCCGCAGCCGGGGATCGGCCTCGAACCCGCGCAGGGTGGCGACCGCCGCCGGCGGCTGCTCGGTGCTCTGCTCCACCACCACGACCTCGAACGCGTCGTGATCCTGGGTCAGCAGCACGGTCAAGAGCTCGCACAGGGCCGGCAGCCGGTTGTACGAGCGCACCAGCACGGACACCCGCGGGGCCACGCCCGCAGCCGGCGCCTCGAGGGTCGGCGACGTGGTCATGGACGGACAGGCTCGCTCACGCGGGCGGCATGATAGCGCGACCGCCGGCCCCGCGGACATGGTCGTGGCCGGCCGACGTGACCGCCACCGGGGACCACGCTAGAGTGCCCGGCCATGAAGATCGCCGTCCTCGGGACCGGGTACGTCGGACTGGTCGTCGGCGCGGGCTTCGCCGACTTCGGTCACGAGGTCACGTGTGTCGACATCGACGCACCGCGGATCGCGCGCCTGATCGCGGGTGAGATCCCGTTCCACGAGCCCGGCCTCGCCGAGCTGGTCACGCGCAACCGCCAGTCCGGGCGGCTGCGCTTCACCACCAGCACCGCGGACGGCGCCGCCGGTGCCCGCGCCGTCTTCATCGCGGTCGGCACCCCCGAGGGCGAGGATGGCTCGGCCGATCTCAGCCACGTCCTCGCCGCCGCCCGGAGCCTGGGCCCCGTGCTCACCGGCTTCACCGTCGTCGTCGACAAGAGCACGGTGCCGGTCGGCACCGCCGAGCAGGTCCACGCCATCCTGCGCGAGACCGCCAAGCACGAGGTCGTGGTGGTGTCCAACCCCGAGTTCCTCAAGGAGGGCGACGCGGTCAACGACTTCATGAAGCCGGCCCGGATCGTGATCGGCTCCGACGATCCCCGGGGCACCGAGCTGATGCGTGAGCTCTACGCCCCGCTGCAGCGGACCAGCGAGCGGGTCGTGCTGATGGACGTGCGCTCGGCCGAGCTCACCAAGTACGCGGCCAACACCATGCTGGCCACCCGGATCTCGTTGATGAACGAGCTGGCGCTGGTGGCCGAGGCGATCGGCGCCGACATCGACGCGGTCCGGCGCGCGCTCGGCTCCGATCCCCGCATCGGCAACAAGTTCCTGTTCCCCGGGCCCGGCTTCGGCGGCTCTTGCTTCCCCAAGGATCTGAGGGCGCTGGCCAAGACCGCGCGCGACGCCGGGGTCGAGCCGCTGGTGGTCGACGCCGTGATCGCGGCCAACCGCCGCCAGCTCGGCGTGCTGCCGGCCAAGGTCGCCGCGCGGCTCGGCGACACGCTGGTCGGCGCCCGGATCGCGGTGTGGGGGCTGGCGTTCAAGCCCGAGACCGACGACGTCCGGGAGTCGCCGGCGTTCCCGCTGATCGACAGCCTGCTGGCGGCGGGCGCCCACCCGGTGGGCTACGACCCGGCGGCGTCGGCCAACGCGGCCGCGCGCTACGGGGCGCGGCTCGAGCTGGCGCCGACCATGTACGCCGCCACCGACGGCGCCGACGGGGTCTGCCTGGTCACCGAGTGGCACGAGCTGCGGCGGCCCGACTTCGCCCGGCTCATGACCGCGATGCGCCGGCCCAACCTGTTCGATGGCCGCAACGTCTGGGTGCGGGCCGAGGTCGAGCGCCTCGGGTTCTACTACGACGCGATCGGCCGCCCCGCCTGAGCTCGGAGACTGTGAATCTTCTCGGTCGCGGTTACGACGCGACCGAGCGCTCGACCTGCGCGACCGTCGGCCAGCTGCTCGGGCTGACCTCGGTGGGGCCGAACGTGCGCTCGGCGTGGGCCAGGTCGGCGGGGGTGTCGACCTCCATCGCCCGGTGGGGCGCGATGTCGACCGCGGCGAACGTCGCGCCCTCGTCGATCATCTGCTGGAACGAGGCCTCGTAGTACTCGTCGACCAGGCCGAGGCCGTGGATGCGGTGGCGGAGGGTCGCGAACAGGTGGAGCGTGTGCACCGGCTCGAACACCTCGATGCCGACCGACTCGCCCCGGGCCTCGTCGAGCGCGACGTCCTTGCCGATGCCGGTGACCCGGTGGCCGCCGGTCATCGCGACCTTCACCTCCTCGAAGCCGAGGTCGCTGGCCCGCCGCAGCGCCAGGCACGAGTCGCCGCGGCGCGTGAGCTCGTGCACGATCACGCCGTCGTAGACCAGATCACTGTCCAGCAGGATGAACCCGCGCCCGCCGATCGCGTCGGCCGCGAGCAGGAGCGAGTAGGCGTTGTTGGTGGTCGCGTAGACCGGGTTGTCGACGAAGGTGATCGTGAGCTCGAGATGCCAGGCCCGGACCGCCGACCGGAGCTTGTCACTCTCGAACCCGGTGACGATCACGACCTCGGGTATGCCGGCGGCGACGAGGTTCCGCAGCGACCGCTCGAGCATCGAGATCCCGGCGACCGAGAGCAGGCTCTTGGGCAGGTGATCCGTGAACGGCCGCAGGCGGGTGGCGCGGCCCGCGGCGAGGATGACGGCGGGGATTGGCATCGGTGCGCGGACGTAGCAAACTGCGCGCCGACGGTCAACAATCGCTTTTTCGGTCTGTTCCACACCACGCTGTCCAACCGCTGTCACCCCCCCCGACGGGCCCGGCGACTCACACGGGTTGGCAGAAACCAACCCTGTGTCATCGATCAATCGGCCCGGCACCAGCGTGCCGGCCCGATCTGTACGGAATCAGAGCCGAGGGTTGGTCGTCGCGCGTGGGATGACATTTCCGAAACCTTGTTGCTACCAACCATCTCAGGCGATCACCGATGATTGGAAGTGGGTCCATGCCTTGCTCATCCACAGTGTCAATGCGGGCCGGTGACCGGGTATGACCACGGTGGCGCGCACCGCGCTCGTGCTGGTGCCCCCGGTCGGCGATCGCCGCTGGATCACCGGCCTGACCCTGGCCGAGCGCGCCCGCCGGGTCGCCGGCCGGGCCGGCTTCGGGGTCGAGCGGCTGGTCCTGGTGCGCTCGGCCGACGAGCTGCGCGCGGCCCGCGACCGGCTGACCGGCCCGCTGCTGGTGCTGCGCGCCATCGATCAGGTGGTGGCGGCGCCGCTGCTCGAGGTCCTCGAGCCCGACCGCCCCGGCACCCGCTACGCGGTCGATCCGGCCCGCGGCGACGCCGACGCCGGCGCGCTGGTGGTCGAGGGCGACCGGGCCGGCGCCGTGATCGACGCGCTGATCGCCGACTTCGCGACCGGCGAGGTCGTGGCCCGGGCCGCGTGGGCCGACGCCACCGCGGTGGCCGTCGCCCGGCGCGCACGGTTCCCGGTGCCCGACCAGGCCGCGGTCAAGGCCGCCACCGCGTGGCAGTGGGAGCTGGTCGACAAGGCGCTCGATGCGCCGATCACCCGGTATTTCTACCGGGCGCTGGCCCGGCCGCTGACCCGGCTGTTCCTGCACACCCCGCTGTCACCCAACGCGATCAGCGTGATCTCGATCGTGCTGTCGCTGGTCGGCTGCGCGATCGCGGCCGGGGCCTCGGCCCACGCGCACATGCTCGGCATGGCCCTGCTGGTCGCCGGCGGCATCGTCGACTGCAACGATGGCGAGGTCGCGCGGCTGCGGCTCGAGACGTCCCCGAGCGGGGCCTGGGTCGACGCCATCGGCGACGAGCTGGCCCGGCTGGCGTTGCTGCTCGGCCTCGGCAGTCACGTCGCCTACCTCCACCCGAGCTGGCACGCCTGGCCGATCACCGGCGCCGCCATCGCTGCCACGCTGGCCGCGATGGCCATGATCTACTGGTACTGCATCTTCGTCATCCACTCGTCGAACAACCAGGACTACACCAAGGCCCTGCAGATCGGGCCCGGGGTGCGCGCCGCCGGCAAGCGCACGCTCGGCCAGGTCGTGAGCGACCTCGGCGCCCAGATCGTCCGCCGCGACGTCATCGACCTCGGGGTGCTGATCCTGGCCCTGGTCCAGTGGCCCGAGGTCGGCTTCGTGGCGCTCGCCGCCGGCGCGGTCGTGACCCTCGCCGTGGTCATCCCGACCCACCTGAAGATCGTCAAGAACCTGCGCGCCGAGCGCGCCAGCTAACTGACCAACCCTCTCAGGCGTGGGCGGCCGACATCGCGCCGGTCATGTCGGCGGTCATCATCGTCGCCGCGCTGGCCGGCTCACCGGCCCGCAGCCGGGTGATCTCCTCGGCCAGGACGCCCAGGAACTCGTCGATCGCCGTGTCGTCGAGATCGCCCATGTTGGCGATCTGCAGGAAGCGGTCGGTCAGCACGCCCTTGCAGCCGTAGATGATGATGCCGCGCAGCTTGACCGCCTCGTACAGGTCGGCGAAGGCCACGCCCGCCGGCATCGCCGCGGTGACGATCGAGTGCGACTCGTTGCCGAGGTCGGTGAAGGCCGGCATGCCGAGCGCGGCCAGGCCGTCGCGGATCTTGCGATTGAGGTGGCCGTAGCGCTCGAGCCGGCGGGCGTGGCCGTCGGCCAGGAACTCGGTGCAGGCCGCGTCGAGCGCGAAGTAGGTCGACACCGCCGGGGTGAACGGGGTCTGGGCCAGCTCGTCCATGTACTTGCGGTAGCGGCGCAGGTCGAGGTAGTAGGCCCGCGGCTTGAGCGCCTCGATGCGCGGCCACACCCGCGGCGACACGCACATGAAGGCCGCGCCGCTGACCGCGTGCAGGCACTTGTTGGCACTCGAGTAGCAGACGTCGATGTTGTCGCGGACCACGTCGAGGTCCTCGGCGCCGAGCGACGACACCGCGTCGACCACCAGCAGCGCGTCGTGGGCGCGGCACAGCGCGCCGACCTCGCCGACCGGGTTGAGCAGGCCGACCGAGGTCTCGTGGTGGATCATCGCGACCACCGCGATGTCGGGGTGCTGGGCGAAGGCCCGCGCGACGTCGGCGACGTCGACCTGCTGGCCCCAGGCGTAGCGCAGGTGGACGACGTTCATCTCGTGGACGGTCGCGACCTCGACCAGGCGGGCGCCGAACGCGCCGTTGTCGACGATCAGGATCTTCTTGTCGGGCGGCACGGTCGACGCCAGCGCCGACTCCATCGCCGCGGTGCCGCTGCCGGTGATGGCGAGGACGCTGTGGTGCGGCGTGCCCTTGAAGATGCGGCGCAGCTTGCCGGTCAACGAGACCATCAGCTCGCTGAAGATCGCGTCGCGGTGGCAGACATCGTGGTGGACCAGCGCGCTCTTGACCGTGGCGGTGGTGTTGACCGGCCCGGGGTTGAGCAGCATGTAGCGGTCGAGCCGCTTGGTCTCGAGCAGCGCCTCCACCTTGTCGTCGACCTCGATGGCGGGCTTCTTGGCCCACTGCCAGCTCTCGCACGGCAGGGCGACCACGCCGCCGCGGGTGGCGAGCTCGAGCAAGCCGTGCTCGAAGGTCGGGTTGGGCAGGCTGTCGAGCGCGGCGAGCAGCGACCGGCTGACCAGCGCGTGGCCGGTGTAGATGCCGTCGAACTGCTCGAGGTCCTCGCCGACCGCGGCCACGCTGCGCAGCTCATGGCCGCGCGGCTGGCCGAACGCGACCCGCACCTCCTGGCGGGGATCGAGGTCGTCGGCGGTCGACACCACCATCGCGGCCTCGACCGTGCGGTCGTGATCGACCTCGAGGCCGACCTGGACCAGCATGCGCAGGGTCTCGAGGTCGAGCGGGCGGTCGCCGCGGACCACCAGGCAGCGGTCGCTGTCCTCGATCCACTTGCGGCCCAGCCGGACCGCCGCGCCGCTCAAGTTCTTCCAGCTCAGGTTGGCCAGGACCGCCACCCGCAGCGTGGGCAGCTCGTGGAGGGCCAAGCCCTCGCGCAAGGCGTCCGCGTGCCGGCCATCGACCACCGCCACCTCCCGCACCCCGACCGCCGCCAGCCCGTCGAGCGTCTGGCGGATCCTGCTGATCGCGCCGGCCGACAGGCGATTCCCGGACTCCAGGGCGAGCCGGTTGGCGAGGACGATCGCGTGGGTGGTGGCCATGGGGACGGGCTGAAGCAAGGGTTGTGCCCCTGCAATTCTGCACACCTGGGCCCCATGACCTGTCAGGTCTTCACCACCTTGTGACAGGGGTTCGACGGTGAGGTGGCTACAGGGAGACAAGCTCCCGACAGTCCCGTGTACGCCAATCGCCTGAAACCCGGTCACGCGCCACTCATCAACCCGGTGCTGAACCGGTTACATGCGATCCGTGTGCCAGATCTCACGGGCCGGGTGGCTACCGCGGCGGCAGGTCGAGTGGCCACCACTGTCGTTGCGAGCGGCAGGCCCACATGTCAGGGCGCCGAAAGCCAGCGCCACACGGTCTCGACGCTCGGCGCGCTCAACCGGAGCCCGTCGTCGATGCCGGCGCCGGCCCAGGTGTCGCGGGTGGTCTCGCCCGACATCATCAGCACGCCGAGGGTCCGGGCCGCCGCCGCCATCGCCATGTCGGTGTCGAGCTGATCGCCGACGATCGCGGTCTCGTCGATCGAGGTGCCCAGGCGCTCGAGCGCGGCGTCGACCATCTCGGGGTATGGTTTGCCGATGATCTTGGGCAGGCGGCCGGTCACCGCCTCGCACGCGGCGATGATCGCGGCGATGTCGGGGATGAGGCCGGCGGTGGTGATGCAGGTCTTGTCGGGGTGGGTGGCGTAGTACGGCTTGCCGGCGAACAGCAGGCTGCAGGCCCGCTCGAGCTTGGCGAAGGTCAGGGTCTTGTCGAACGCGACGATCACGCACTCGGGATCGTCGCCGTCGACGTCGAGGCCCTGGTCGCGGCACTCGTCGAGGAAGGCCGGGGTGCCGACCACGTAGGCCGAGCGGTGGTGGGTGTGGCGCTTGAGGTACGCGATCGTGGCGTCGCCGGAGGTGATGACCTGCTCGGGCCGGACCTGGATGCCGAGCCGGGCCAGGCGGGCGTGGTAGTCCCGGGCCCGGGCCGACGAGTTGTTGGTGACGAACACGTAGCCGAGCCGTTGCTGATCGAGGTACGCGAGCAGCTCGCGCGCGCCGGGGACCAGGTGGTCGTCGATGTAGATCGTGCCGTCCATGTCGAGCAGGAAGCCGCGACAGCGACGGAGCTGGGCGAGGGCAGCGGGCGAGGGCGCCGACGACATGGCCGCACTTTCGAGCACCGCGGGCCGGCGCGCAAGACGGACCCTGCCTTGACTCCGGGCTCGGGTCCGGTATCGTGCGCCGCCCATGAAGGCCGTCATCCTCGCCGCTGGCGTCGGCTCGCGGCTCGCGCCGCTCACCAACGATCGGCCCAAGGCGCTGGTGCCGGTGCTGGGCGTGCCGATCCTGTTCCGGCACCTCGACAGCCTGGCCAAGGCCGGCATCGGGCCGGCCGACGTCATCGTGGTCGGCGGCTACAAGATCGACGTCCTCCGGCGCGAGCTGGCGGCGGCCGGGCACACCGCGGTCACCGTGGTCGAGAACGACCGCTTCGAGCCGTGGAACAACTTCTGGTCGCTGTACGTGGCCGAGGCCGCGGTCGCCGGCCACGACTTCCTGCAGATCGACGGCGACGCGCTGCTCGACGACGAGATCCTGCCGCGGATGATCGAGGCCAGCGGCGAGGCCCTGCTCGCGGTCGACTGTCGCGAGGACCTCGACGACGAGACCATGAAGGTCCAGCTCCGCGACGACGACACCCAGGTCGCGGCGGTGTCGAAGAAGCTCGACCCGGCCGACTGCGTCGGCGAGTACATCGGCGTCACCAAGCTGACCGCCGCCGCCGCTCACCAGGTGTTCCGAGAGCTCGAGGTGCTGCGCGACCTCGGCCTGACCCACGAGTACTACGAGCACGCCTACCACCGCCTGACCGGCCGCGATCAGGTCCGGTTCGGCATCGTCGACGTCCACGACTGCACGGTGACCGAGATCGACAACGTCGAGGATCTGGCCCGGGCCGAGGACATGCTGCGCCAGCGCGAGTCGCGGTAGCGGTCAGGCATGGCCGGCTTCGATGCGGTCGTGCTCGCGGTGTCGCCCCACGCCCGCACCCGCATCGCCGGCCTGAGCCTGGTCGAGCGCGGGCGGCGCACGGTCGGCAAGCTCGGCGCGGTCCGGATCCGGGTCATCGAGTCGGTGGCCGACACCGCCGACCTCGCGCGCTGGGCGGCCGACGGCGGGGACCGACCGCTGGTGGTGATCGAGGCCGGCGACCAGCTCGTGCACGTGCCCCTGCTGGCGCCGCTGCTCGCGGCCGAGGCCACCGGCGCCCGCCGGATCGCGGTCGGCCCCGACGGTGCCTTCGCCGGGGCGCTGTACGCGGAGGCCGGCGAGCGGGCCGCGGTCATCGCCGCGATCGTCGCCGCGCCCGCCACCGCCGCCCGCGACGTCGTCGCGAGCTGGCCCGACGCCGCCCGGATCCCGCACGGCGCGATCGCCCGCCATCCGGCCACCACCGCCGCTGAACGCCGGGCCGCGACCCGGCTCCTGTTCGGGCTGATCGTCAAGGACGAGGACGGCCCGGTCAGCCGCTGGATCTACCGGCCGGTGTCGCGGGTGATGACCCGGGTCCTGGTCCACACCCCGCTGACGCCCAACCAGATCTCGATCGTGGTCGCGATCCTGGGCGTGATCGGCTGCTGGTTCACCGCCCGCGGCGACTGGACCGGCCTGTGGCTGGGCGCGGCGCTGGTGCTGCTCGGCGGCTTCATCGACGGCTGCGACGGCGAGATCGCGCGGCTCAAGCTGCAGTACTCGCGGATCGGCGCGTGGCTCGACACCATGGTCGACGAGGCCACCACCACGCTGTACCTGGTGGCGATCGGCCTCCACACCCACCACCGCCTGCCGGCCGAGCGCGGGGTGGTGCCGAGCGTGGTGGTCGGCGCCGTCGCCTACGTCGTCGGGATCTGCTGCATCTACTACTACCTGATCGTCGTGTCGAAGACCGGCAACAGCCAGCACTACCTGAGCCGGCTCGACCTGGTCGAGGACGAGCACGGCCCGGCGCTGCGCCGACCGCCGCCGACCGCGTCGAAGCTGCCGGCCTGGCTGCGCACAGTCGGCGTGATGTTCTCGCACGTCATCCGCCGCGACTTCATCAACCTCGGCGCGCTGGTGCTGGCGCTCGCCGATCAGTACCTGCTGCTCTACGGGATCATGTGGGTCGGCGGGTTGATCACGCTGTTCGTCGTCGGGCCCGATCACCTCCGGCTGCGCCGCCAGCTCGCCGAGCTCCGCCGGCGCGGCGCGACGCCTCGCCTGCTGCCGTCGTGATCGGTCAGGGCCCGGTGGGCCCGGGCGGCTCGCCGGGCCCGGGCGGCTCGGGCGGGGGCGTCGCCATCGCCCGGCGCGCGCTGTTGAGGCTGAGGCCTTGGGTGTAGGCCAGCAGCAGGCCGGTGGTGCCGACCACCGTGACCGTGGTCGCCGCCAGCCGGATCGCGACCGGGACGTCGGCCAGCAGCCAGTGCAGCCCGGCGCCCGCCAGCCCGCCGGCGGCCACGCAGGCGACGATGCCGATCACCGAGCGCAGGTAGGTGAGCGGCGACAGGTCGAGCAGGTCGAGCGCCATCCACACCAGCACCGCGAACGCGATCGGGTAGCAGACCGACCACGCCACCGCGACCGACAGGTAGCCGAGCGAGCCGCCGAGCACGTAGGCGAAGCCGATGTAGCCCATCGGCAGCGCGATCGCCGCGGTCAGCATGTAGCGGAACGTCCGCTCGGGATGGCCGACGCCGTCGAGCAACGGCGGCATCACGTAGCCGACCGAGCGGAAGATCGCGACCGCGCACAGGATGCGGACCGCGTCCTGCGCACCCTCGTACTTGGGGAACGCGA
>JAYVSF010000830.1:0-12302 GCA_043775605.1 Myxococcales bacterium | reverse complement strand
CGCGCAGGTACAACCCGGTGCGCGGCTTCCACATCACGTAGTGCTCGCGCGAGGCCAGGCGCTCGACGAGCGGCGGGTGGGGCTCGCGAGCGACGCCGCGCAGCCCGCCGGTGATATTGAGCGACAGGGCGTGGGTGCCGGCCCGGACGTAGATGTCGGCCTGCATCGGGAAGCCCAGCAGCTGGTGGCGCGGATCCTGGTAGCGGACGCCGAGCGCGCCGCGCAGGTCAGCGCCGAGCTGGAGCCAGGCCGGCGGCGTCCACAGGCCGTGGAGGAAGCTACCGTCGCCGCCGCGCGAGACGGTGTCGCCGGCCTCGCTGCGGCCGAAGTCGTTGAGCAGTCCGCCGCCGGCCGGCGACACGTGGCACGTGCCGCAGGTGTCGTCGCCGGTGCTGAGCTGGAACTGCGGATACGCGGCGGCGCGCCCGGCGCCGGCGATGAGGGCGACGATCCCGACGGCGATGACGACGAGGAGCCTGTTTCGGATTGCCTGGATCCCGAGCGGCGGAAGGCAGACCCCGTGCCTCCACGCGTGACCCCGAACGCCCAGAGTCATTGTTGATCGCTCGCCAAGGCTCGCTAGTGCGCGGCCTACTCGCACGCGGCACCCTCGAGGATCCAGCGCTCGACCAGCTCGATCTCGACGTCGGCCAGCGGCTGGTCGGGCGGCATGACCCGGACGTTGTCGCCGCGCAGCCGGTACATCAGACTCGAGTGCTCGGGCGAGCCGGCGAAGACATAGTTGCCCGGCGGATCCTCCGGGCGCGGCGGCTCGCCGCAGATCCGGCCGGTGAGCACGGTGTAGGCCCCGGTCCGCGTCGACAGATCGAGGCCGGCCTGGGCCGCGAGCTGCGAGTGACAGCCGGCGGTCGCGCACGCCGGCGCGATCACCGCCGGATGGAGGTACCCCCAGCTCGCGGGTCGGTCGTCGGCGGCATCGCAGGCGCCGAGCGCTGCGGCCACCGCCAGTGCGAAGGCCGGCGTGAGTGCGGGATGGTCGGCCACGTGGTCCTCTCTGCGAACGGGGGGGGCCAGTCGTGCCGGGCCCCCCCCGCGGCCATGACCAGCCTCATGATCCTCGACGAACTCGCGCACGAAGTACAGGCGCTCGCAACCGATGCGTGCGATTCGTCGGACCAGTGAACCGCGACGTTCCGCCCCTGAGGCTCCGGCCCGATCGATCGACGACACAGGGTTGATTCCTGCCAACCCGGTGACGAATCGTGGCCGTCGAGGGAAAGATTCTCACCTCTTGGTCGTACTAGACGAGAGATGGCCGCTGCGTTCCGCGGGTTTACGACCGAGTTCCTGGCCGGAGGTCGCCGATGATGGACATCAGCGCCCTCGCGAAGGATGACGTGCTCCTGGTCCGCGGACCCGATCCGCTCGAGACGTTGCCGCGATCGATCCGCAAGCCACCGCTGTTCAAGGTCGGGCGCTGGGTCGCTTGCCCGCTGTCGGAGCGCGGCGCCAAGCCGGGCGTGACCCGGCTCGAGGTCGTGATCTGGCTGCCGGTCGCCGAGAAGGCCGGTCTGCTGCCGAACTGGGATGACGTCGGCGTGGCGCTCGGTCGCCCACAGGAGGTCGGCCCGCTGACCCTGCCCGCGGTGGCGTGGCACGCGCTCGCGCCCGAACACCTCGCGGTGAGCCCGACCGGCGCCGAGCGCGTGACGATGACCGGCAAGGTCTACCCGACGCGCGGGTTCGAGGGCCACGGCTCGACGATGGCGCGCGCGGTCCGCCTCAAGGGCGGATTGCTGGTCACGCTGTCGACGACCTGACTGCGATCGCGAGGTGGCTACACCTGCCGCCTCTGCCCACGACGGTGGGCGATGATCGCCGCCGGCGAGTTGCACCGCGATCGCCGAGCCGTGCGCGGTCGCGCAGTTGCGAGCTGGCACCGGGCTTGCGAAGGCGAGCCGCGATGTCGTCTCGGTCCGCGCGCGTCCTCGTCCTGTCCTCGGTCCTGGTCCTGGGAGCGACCCTCGCGGCCTGCGCCACCGACGTCACCGTCGACGGCGCCGACGCGACCGCCGGGGACGACGGGCTCGACGACTACGACGGCGAGGTCAACCTCCTGCTCAGCGATCCCGACCTGCCCGACCGCTTCGTGTTCTCGGCCGCGACCACCGTCGGCGCGATCGCCCGCACCGCGTGCAGCACCGCCGGCGCGCGCGCGCTGTCGGAGCAGCTCCTGGCCGAGGTCGAGTGCATGCGCCCGGGCACGCTGACGTCGATCGCCGGCATCCCCGGCCTCCACCTGGGCGACGGCGTGCTGTCGAAGCTCAACCGCGGCGCGGCGGGCGCGCTGCGCTCGGCCGTCGCCGGCAGCTCGCTCACCCTCGGCTCGGCCACCCGCTCGACGGCGCAGCAGTACATCCTCTACTACTGGTACGAGCACGGTCGCTGCACCAGCGTGGTCAGCCTCGCGGCCAAGCCCGGGCGCAGCAACCACGAGTCGGGCCTCGCGATCGACACCTCGGCCTACGGCTCGTGGCGGTCACGGCTGGCGGCCCACGGCTTCGCATGGCTGGGCACGGCCGATCCGGTCCACTTCGACTATCGCGGCAGCGGCGCCGTCGACATCCGGCCGCTGGCGGTCAAGGCGTTCCAGCGATTGTGGAACCGCAACCATCCCGGAGACCGCATCGGCGAGGACGGGGCGTGGGGCCCGATCACCGCGGCCCGGATGGATCGCGCGCCCGCTGGCGGCTTCGACACCGGCGCGACCTGCGGCGGTGGTGGCGGAAGTGGCACCGGCACGCCGCCGCCGACCACCGGGCGGTTGCAGGGCGTGATCCATCGTGGCGCCGACACCTCGGCCGAGCTCGCCGGCGCCACCGTCAGCCTCGGCAACGGCCGCACCACCACCACCAGCGCGGCCGGCCTGTACGCCTTCGACGGGCTGGCCGCGGGCAACGTCACGATCACCGCGCGCGCCACCGGCTACCGGACCACGACCATCACCCGCACGGTCGCCGCCGGCGCCGAGACCTGGGGCAGCATCGGCCTGACCCGCGCGATCGCTACCGGCCAGCTCCGGGGCGTGATCTATCGCGGCACCGATACGTCGGCGCGGATCGCCGGCGCGACGGTGCGGGTCTCGACCGGCGAGACCGCGATCACCGACGCCAGCGGGGTCTACGCCATCGCCGCCGTCGGGGTCGGCACCGTCACCATCACCGCGGCCAAGGCTGGTTTCACGCCGCGTGCGGTCACTCGCACGATCGCCGCCAGCGCAGAGACCTGGGGCAGCGTCGGCCTGACCTCGGGCTCGACCGCGCTGATCGACGCCTGCGGCGACGTCGCCAGCGCGGGCCGCTGCGACGGCGATGTCGTGACCTGGTGCGATCAGGGCGAGCTGGTCACCGTCGACTGCAGCGCCCACGGCGAGACCTGCGGCTGGAACGAGGCCGAGGGCTACGCCGACTGCCAGTGAGCGAGCCGATCAGGTGAGCAGCTTGTCGAGCTCGCCGCTGGCGATCAGCTTGTCGAGGTCGGTGGCGCCGCCGACCAGCACGCCCTTGACGAACACCATCGGGAAGGTCGGCCAGCCGGTCCACATCTTGAGGGCGGTGCGCCGGCGCCAGGTGTTCAGGTAGCTGCCGTACTCGAGGTAGTGGAACTTCGTGCCGTGGGCGGTCAGCGCCTTGCGGGCGTGCCGCGGGTGGGGGTTCTGCTTCATCCCGACCACGACCACGTCGTGGCTGGCGATCGCGGCCTGGACCTCGGCGATGATGTCCGGGTGGTGGCTGGCGACCTTGTCGCGGATCGCGGGATGGAGCTGCTTCTCGTCGAGGATCGGGCGGGGCACCGCGGCACCCTAGCAGGTCGGCGGCGAGGCGCAGCGCGCGGTCGGACCGGGCACCGTCCGTGACCGCAAGCATTGCGCAGGGTGCGAGCACCCGACCGCGGTGCATCGCGCTTGACCGCCCAGGCCGGGTGGTCTCCGATAGGCCGCCCGCGACCCGCGGGCTGGGGAGCTCTCGATGATCCGCCTTCCGATCGGTGTGCGCTGGCCGCGTCCGGCCTTGCTGGTGTTCGCGCTCTTGTCCTCGGTCGGCTGTGGCGGCCAGGGCTGCTCGTGCCTGGCGCCGATCCCCGGCGGCTTCCCGTCGGCGGCGCGCACCCCCAACGCCGGCCAGATCCGGCTGTCGCAGTCGGGCCTGACCGCGCTGGCCGCCGATCCGGCCGCGCTGATCAGCGCCGCGACCGGCGGTGGGCCGCTCGAGTTCTCGGTGCCGGCGAGCTGCGGCGGCAACCCGGCCGTGTGCTGCCCGGGCGGCAACCCGGTGACGCCGTGCGGCCCGCTGCAGATCGATCTGACGCTCCACCCCGGTGACGCTCCGCGCATGGAGCTGCACCCGGTCCAGGGCGCGTCGCGGCTCGACGTGACGATCCGCGCCCGACTCAAGACCCGCATGGATATCCCGATCCAGATCCCGGTCGTCGGCAGCTGCGGCCTCGCCATCGACACCGCGCCCGGGCCGCAGCCCGACATCAAGATCGACGTGCCGCTCAACTTCCGCCAGGACCCGACCGCCGGCACCACCCGCATCGAGGCCGACGGCGTCACGATCGCCCAGCTCAACCCGCAGGACATCCGTTTGACCGGCAACATCCTCTGTCAGGGCGCCGGCCTCGCTCTCGGCGCGGTCATCGGCACGCTGACGAGCACGTTCGCGGGCGCGATCAAGGACGCGATCAACAACCAGCTCTGCAAGCAGTGCGCGAGCGGCGACGTCGCCGAGTGCGGCAGCTTCGGCACCGCCTGCACCAACAACGTGTGCCAGGAGGGCAACCAGTGCCTGCAGGAAATCGGCACCAGCGGCCGCATGCTCGGTGAGGCGGTGTTCGGCGCGCTGTCGCCCGGCACCACCGGCGGCATCGACCTGTACGAGGTGACCGGCGGCTACGCCACCACCAACGACAACGGCCTCGCGCTCGGCCTGCTCGGCGGCATGGTGCCGGCCGGCGCGGTCCGCGATCGCTGCGGCCCGCCGTCGACGCCGCCGGCCGCCGTCGTGATCCCGCAGTCGCCGTACTTCTCGGGCAACACCCGGCCTGACACCGGCGCGCCCTACGGCCTCGGCATCGGCATCCACCAGCACCAGCTCGATCGCTTTGCCTACGCGGCGTACGAGGGCGGGCTGCTGTGCCTCACCGTCGGCACTCGCACCGTCGCGCTCCTGACCAGCGACACCTTCGGCCTGTTCCTGCCGTCGCTGGCCAACCTGGCCGGCGGCACCGCGCCGATGGCGATCGGCATCCGGCCGCAGTCGCCGCCGACGATCGTGCTGGGCAAGAACACGTTCGTCGACGACGGCATGGGTGGCCAGCGGGTCGGCGAGCCGCTGCTCGACCTGACCTTCACCGGGCTCGAGCTCGACTTCTTCGCCCAGGTCGAGGACCAGTACATCCGGCTGTTCACGCTGGTCGCCGATCTCCACCTGCCGATCGGCCTGCAGGTCGACGCGATGGGCCAGATCACGCCGGTGATCGGCGACGTCTCGGGCGCGTTCTCGAACCTGCACGTCAAGAACAGCGACGCGCTGACCGAGACCCCGGCCGAGCTCGAGGCCATCTTCCCGATGCTGCTCGACCTCGCGCTGCCGCAGCTCGCTGGCGGCCTCGGCAGCTTCCAGGTGCCGTCGGTCGGCGGCCTGCAGATCTCGATCACCGACATCACCGCGGTCGACAGCAAGAAGTTCATGGCGATCTACGGCAGCCTGCGGCCGGCGATGATGCGGACCACGCCGGTCGACACCCAGGCGGCGGTGGTGGGCCTGGCGGCGCCGAGCACCGCGGTGTTCGCCGACGCGACCAGGTGGCGGCCCGAACTGCGGCCGCACGCGACCCTGCGCCTCGGCGGCGACGGGACCGACCTCGAGTGGTCGGTGCGGATCGACGGCGGGCTGTGGTCGGCTTGGAGCGCGGCCGCGACCCGCGAGGTCTCGTCGGAGCGGTTCTGGCTGCAGGGCAAGCACACGATCGAGGTGGCGGCGCGGCGCAAGGGCGATCCGCTGTCGGCCGATCCGACGCCGGTCGCGCTCGAGGCGGTGTTCGACACGATCGCGCCGAGCGCGGTGATCGAGCAGGACGCCGGCGGTGACACCGTGCGCATCGGCGGCACGGACGCGGTCTCGGGCGACGCCCTGACCGCGCGCTGGCGCTGGGCGGGCGAGGACTGGCAGACCGCGCCGGCGCCGGTCGAGGTCGCGACCCATGGCCGCGCTCTCGCCGACTTGCAGATCGAGGTGATCGACGAGGCCGGCAACGTGTCGCCGTCGCGCGGCGGCGCGGCGATCGCGCGCGCCGACTTCCATGGCGCAGCCGGCACCGGCGGCTGCAACTGCTCGACCGGCGGCGGTGCGGCCGATCCGTACGGCTTCGGCGCGATGGCGCTGGTGGTCGGGCTGGTCCTCGGGCGGCGCCGGCGGACGTCGTCGGTGTCGTCGTCGGTGTCGTCGGCGCGGCGGGCGCAGGCGCTCGCGCGGCTGCTCGGCGCGGCGGTGGTCGTGCTCGCGGCCGGGGCGATGCCGGCCTGTGACTGCGGCGGCGCGCCGGCGTGCGGCGCCGTCGACTGCTTGCCGGGCTCGCTCGAGCACGGCGCGATCGGCAAGTGGAACGCGGCGGCCCACGACGGCAGCCGCGCGGTGTTCACCACCTACGACGAGTCGCTCGGCGACGTCGTCCTCGGCGAGCTGCCGGCCGGCGGCGGCGACCCGGCCTACTATGTCGTCGACGGCGTGCCCGACGAGACGCCGACCCACGACCCCGGCACCTACCGCGGCGGGATCGAGGCGCCCGGCCCCGACGTCGGCGCTTACACCACGGTGGCGCTGGCCGGCGGCAAGGCGTTCGTCGCCTACCAGGATCGCGAGCGCAACGCCCTGCGCTTCGCTCGCGAGGGCGGCAGCCACACGTTCACCGCGCACGACGTCGAGGTCCCGATCGGCAGCGAGCGGATCGGCCTGTTCTCGTCGCTGACCGCGCGGCCGACCGGCGGCTTCGCGCTGGCCTACCTGGTGACCGGGGTGCCGACCACCGACGGCGCGCGCGCCACCGAGCTGCGGCTGGCGGTGACCACCGATCCGGCGCCGAGCTCGACCACGTCCTGGGCGATCTCGACCGTGGCGTCGGTGACCACCGGCTGCGCCGGGCTGTGCGGCCCCGGCCTGAAGTGCACCGCGCCGGCGGTGGCGGACGATCCCGAGCTGTGCGTGGCCGCGAGCAACGACTGCACGCCGGTGTGCGCCAACAACGAGGTCTGCTCGGCGGGCTCGTGCCTGGCCCAGTCGACCGCGATCATCGACACCACGCCCGACGGCCTCGGCTTCCCGACCGCGCTCGCGTTGGCCAACGACCGGATCGCGGTGGTCTACTACGATCGCGCGCGGTCGGCGCTGATCGCCGCGCTCGGTCCGACCGGCGGACAGCTCACCGAGGTCATCCTCGACGACGCCGGCGATCGCGGTATGTGGGCCAGCGCGGTGGTCGACGCCAGCGGCACGATCCACGTCGCCTACCAGGAGGCCCACGGCGATCAGGTCTACTACACGACCATCAACGCCACCCCGGGCACGCCCGAGCTGGTCGACGACGGCCAGCGCGCCGGCGATCGCCCGCACAACGTCGGCGCTGGCGCCGCGATCTGGCTGGCCGGCGGCGTGCCCCACATCGCCTACCAGGACGGGCTCGCCGCCAACCTGGTGGTCGCGACCCGGGGCGGCACCGGCTGGACCCACGCCGACCTGGCGAGCGGCACGATGCTCGACGGCTTCCACATCGCGGTCGCCGCCGACGGTGGCGCGCTGATCTGGGACGCGCTCGACAAGACCCGGAGCCCGCCGACCACGCTCATGATCGACGCCGCGCCCTGACCCGCCCGCGCGCTCGGCGGCGGTCGATCAGGACGGCGGCGACCAGGGTTGGCCGGTCTCCGCGTCGACGTGGCCGTAGCGGACGCGGTCGTTGCCGATCTCGATCGTGCCGAAGACGATCGGGAGGTGGAAGCGGCGGGGCCCGATCGACCCGGGGTTGAACACGGCGAGGCCGCGGTCGAGGCCGACGAACGGGAGGGTGCGACGGTCACGCATTTGGTGAAGCTACCACGCAGCCCTCGGGCTCGTCGGCGCGATACCGTCGGCCATGCGCATCACCTGTCTCGTCGTGGTCGGTCTCGCGGCGTCCGCCGCCGTCGCGTCGGCGCAACCCGTCCCGGCGCCCGCGCAGGGCTACCCACCGCCGGTGGCGGCGCCGGTCCGGGCCGAGCGCTCGCTGAGCCTGACGATCTCGCCGTTGCACCTGCTGTTCCCGCTGGTCGAGGTCACCGGCGAGTTCCGGGTCGGGCCGCGGCTCGGGGTCGCGGGCATCGGCGGGCTCGGCGCGATCACGTCGACGACCTCGGCCGGCGACTCGGTCCGGCTGTTCGCGACCGAGCTCGGCGCCAGCGTCCGCTACTACGTCACCGGCTCGTTCCAGGGCGGCGTGCAGGTCGGCGCCGAGGCGATGTATCTCTACGTGAAGGTCGACAGCAGCTCGACGGATGTCGCCGTCACCGCCGCCGCGGACGGCCTGTCGATCGGCCCGTTCCTCGGCTACAAGTGGACCGGGCGCAGCGGCTTCACGTTCGACGCCCAGGGCGGACTGGCGTACGCCGCGACCCGGGCGAACGCGAACGACGGCTCCTCATCGGCGACGGCCAGCGACAGCCGGCTGTATCCGCTGCTCAACGTCAACGTCGGCTGGAGCTTCTGAGCGCGTGACGCGGCGGCCAAGGACCGGAGGTGTGCCGGTGTCTGGACCATCATCGTGTCGCGCAACGGCGAGGTCCTGGTCAGGCAGCCAGTGCCGGGCTGGCCCTGATCCCGGCGGCGCGCGCGCTCACTGCTCGAGCTTGAGCGCGTCGGCCTGGTTGGTGCGGGTCTGGGTCTCGCCGCCGCGATCGCCCGCGACCGGCGCGGCCGCGGTCGGCGAGGGCGGCCGGAAGCCGAGGTCGGCCTTGCCCATCGCCGCCTTCTGCATCGTGAACGCGTCGTCGAGGTCGAGCATGCGCGTCGGCTCGACCGTCTTGCGGGCCCGCATGTGCTCCATCTCGAGCCGGGTGTTCTGGTCCTGGATCAGGCGGGTGGCGTCGAGCGCGCGACCGTCGCGGAACAGCTGGTTGGCGTTCTCGAGGGCCTCGGCGGTCTCGCTCGCCGACACCCGGGCCGAGACGATGCCGTCGAGCGGCGTGAGCTCGGCGGGGTCGGTCGACGTCCGGACCGCGAGGTTGCCCTCGCACAGGCCGGGCCGGTCGGCGACCAGATCGTCGTAGCGCAGCCGGACCGTGGCGATCGCGCGCTCGCCGGCGATGCCGCGCGGGACCCGCAGGCGCAGGAGCGCGGTCTTGTGGTCGCCGGCGGTGAAGGCGCCGAGCGGGACGATGAGCTGACCGCTGCCGCCAGTCGAGACCCGGTCGTAGACGTGCTCGACGACGACGCCGGGCGCGAGATCGACGATCAGGTCGGTGTGGTGGGCGACGGTGCTGGCGAGCGAGGCCATCGCCCGATCGAAGATGCCGGGCAGGGTCGCGGGATCGGGCACGAAGAAGTGATCGCCGTTGGAGTCGCGGGCCAGCGCCGCCATGATCTTCTCGTCGTAGCCGACGTCGACGCCGATGGTCGTGATCGACGCGCCCATGCGCCGGCAGTCATCGGCGATGCGGCGGAAGCCGGGCAGGTCGCGGACGCCGGCGGTGGCGATGCCGTCGGACAGGAGCAGGACCCGACTGACCATGCCCTGGTGCTCGCCGAGGAGCTGCATCGCGGCGTTGATGCCGCACGAGATGCAGGTGTCGCCGCCGGGCCGGGGCCGGTCGAGCTCGCGCAGGATGCGCTGGCGCGAGGCCGCGTCGATCGTCGTCGGTGACACCACCACGTCGGCGCGGTCGTCGTAGGTGACCACGCTGACCACGTCGCCGTCGCGCAGCCGCTCGATCGCGGTGCGGGTCGCGGCCATGGCGTTGGTCAGGCGCTTGCCGCGCATCGAGCCGGACCGATCGATGACCACCGCCAGGTTGAGCGGCGCCGGCCGCGCGGCGGCGACCGCGGGGTCGGCGTTGACGTCGACGAACAGGAAGGTCTCGCTGTCGACGTCCGCGGGCAGGACCTGGTGGCCGAGCCGGCCCTCGACCATGAGCGTCTTGCCGGCCTGGAAGTGCGAATGATCGACCGCCGGCGGGGCCGGGGGCCGGGCCTCGAGCGGCTGGGCCAGCGCGGCGGTGGCGCCCGCTCCGGGGCGTGCGGCCGACGCGGCCGCGGGGCGGGCTGGATCGACGGCGAGCCAGACGGCGGCGGCGGTGGCGATCATGCCGGTCGCGCTCAGGGTCAGGACGGTGGTGAGCTTCATGGTGGCGGTTCCTCGCGTAGCCCGGGTGGTACGTCGTCCAACGCACGCTGGCTGGCCCGGATCTGTAAGAAGCGGGCGATCAGGTCCGCGATCAGGTCGCCCTTGGCGATCGCGCCGATCAGGACCAGCACGGCGTCGCACGGGACCACGACCGTCGCCGGGCTGCCGACGGCCTCGACCCGCAGCCGGGCCTGGCCGGGCGCGAGGCTGGCGACCGCGCTGTGCCAGACGACGCGGACCGCGCCGGCGGCGACCCGGCGGCGGAGCTCGGCGTGGTTCTTGGCCTTGCCGCGCTGGAAGTCGGGGCCGCGGTACGAGACCGTGACCGTGGTGCCGGGCTGGCGCGACAGCGCGATCGCCGCCTCCATCGCGACGTCGCCGAGGCCGACCACCAGCACGCGGCGACCGGCGAAGCTGCGGGCGTCGGCGAGCGCGTAGTGGACGTGGTCGGTCATCGCGGCGGGCACGGCGACGTCGAGGCGGCGGGGCGAGCCACGGCGGCCGATCGCGACCAGGAGGTGGCGGGCGCGGCGGGTGGTGGCGCGGCCATCGCCGTCGACGGCGGTGACGGTGAAGGCGCCGGGATCGGGGGCGGTCGCGGCGCTGCGCTCGACAGCGGTCACCCGGCGACCCTCGAGGATCGCCGGCGCGGCGGTACGGACCGCGAGCAGCCAGCGGGCGACCAGCTCCTCCTTGGTGGTCTCGGCTAGCCACAGGCGACCGGCGGTCGGTCGCGCGCTGTCGAGGACGAGCTTGCCGCGCGGGAAGCTGCGCACGCTGCTGGCGACCGAGTCCTGCTCGACGGTGAGCGCGCGCACGCCGCGGGCCTGGGCCTCGAGCGCTGCCGACAGTCCGGCCGGGCCGGCGCCGACGATGATCAGATCGAGAATGTCGTCGCCGGCGCGGGTGCGCGGGCGGGCCGCGATCTCGACGACCGCGCGCGCACCCTGATCGATCGCGTTGCGGATGAGGCCCTGGCCGGTGACGTCGCCGGCCAGGAACAGCCCGGGGACGTCGCGATGCTCGAGCGAGCCGGTCGGCGCGGCGGGTGTGGTCGCGTGGACGTCGAGGGCCGCGCTCGAGGCGGGCGCGGCCATGGTCAGCGAGCCGTTGGGGCAGCGCTGCGCGCACAGCGTGAGCCCGCAGCAGGCCTCGGGTCGGGCGACGACCGCGACGTAGCGACGGATCTCGAGGACGTCGTAGGGGCAGGCCTCGACGCAGGCGTGGCAGCCGATGCACGTCGTGGCGTCGATGACCGGCCGCCGCAGCGGCGCGGCCGGCGATGTGGGCGCTGGTGTCGGCGTCGGGACCGAGGACGTCGCGGCGCGTTGGCGCCGGCGATCGCGGGCGCGGGCGCCGCTCCAGGTGAGCGCGGCGGCGGCCAGGCCGAGGCCGAGCCACAGGCCCGGGCCGCGACCACTTCCGCCTGGGCGTCGTCGAGCCGGCAGCTCGAGGGCGATCGCGCGCGCGGCCTCCCACGCAGCCGCGCGCGCGGTGAGCTGGCCAGCGGCGGCGCGGATCAGTCGATGCTCGTCGAAGCAGGTGGCGACCCCGGCGACTACGCAGGCGGCGGCCGGATCGCGCGCGCCGCGCAGTTCGTGGCAACGCGCGCAGGCCCCGGCGGCGATCAGCGGGACCAGGGTCGCCGCGAGCGGTCGGAAGCCGGTGGTCACGCGCGCCGTCCGGGCGCCGAGGTCGTCGTCGCGGATCGCCGGGCGGTCGACGACGAAGCGGACCGCGCCGTGATCGCGGTGGCCAGGGTGACAGCTGGCGCAGCTCAGGGTCCCGGCGGCGGCGAGCTCGCGATGGTGGGCGCGGGTCGACGGGTGCGGGCCGTGACAGGCGACGCACGCGGTCGACGGCGGCGGGCGATGGCGACCGGCGGTGTGGCAACCGGCGCAGGTGACGGC
>JAYVSF010000829.1:0-9584 GCA_043775605.1 Myxococcales bacterium | reverse complement strand
CGCGGATGCCGCGGTCGTCGTCGCCGGGCCGGGCGATGAGGAAGGTCCAGCCGTCGCTGGTCACGGCCGCAGCGCCGGCCGACGCCAGCTTGTCGAGGTACTGTCGGCGAGTGCGCGCGGTACGGACCGCGCCCTCCTCCGGTGCCAGCACCACCGTGACCAGTCGATACGTGCCGCCCGGCGCGAGGTCGGCGCTGGCCAGGCTCTCGACCAGCCGGTTCAAGTGGACGCTGCACAGGCCCGGGCAGCTCGAGTAGTTGAACGTGAGCAGCACCGGACGGTCGGTCAGCAGCTCACGCAGCGTGCGCGGGTGGCCGTCCTGATCGAGCATCGGGGTGTCGAGCGCGACCTTGTCGCCGACCCGCTCGTGGACCTCGACCCCGCTCGGCAGCTCGTTGGCCGGGACGTACTCGACCTCCTCGCTCGGCCGCTGGGCATGCGCCTGCGCGACCAGCCCGAACAGGAGCCCGGCCGTGACGAGACAGGTGAGAGCGCGAGCGTTCATGGAGTTGTCGACGACGGAAATCGCGGATCAGCGAGGCGTAGCGGCCGCAGGCGTAGCAGCCGCAGGCGTAGCGGCCGCAGACGCGGGCGTACCGGCCGCAGGCGTAGCGGCCGCAGGCGCGGGCGTAGCGGCCGCAGGCGCGGGCGCTACCGGCAGACCGGTCACCGGATCGATCGCCGGCGGCGCGGCGGGAGCCGGCGGCGGCGGGGCCGGCGGCAGCGGCTGCGGCCGCCCGAAGGCCGGCGCGATCGTCGGCTTGATCGACGGCCCGATCGCGGGCACCAGCCGCGACGCGTCCCGCACGTCGCGGATGATCAGCTTCTTCCCGGCGTCGATACCGATGCTGTAGAGCTGGGTCTGATCGGGACCGACCTTGGACTTGGTCCGCGTCTCGGAGATGTTGCCCATCTGCTCGGCCTTGAGCGAGGACTTGACCTCGCCCTGGGCGCCGAAGCTCTTGATGTCCGCGATCTCCGACGTCTCGCTGACGTAGAACGACTGCAGACCGATGATCGACACGTAGACCAGCACCGCCCCCACCACCCCGACGGTCACGATGCCGAGGGTGTTGAGCGTGTTGTTCTTCTTTGGAGCGTCGTGGGTTTCCATGGCGGCCTCAGTAGTTCTCGAACCCGAGGCTCTCAGGGAGCTTGGGGTCCTTGATCGGCAGGAGGTTGCCCTTCATCGACCGGCCGACGCCGGCGAGGAACAGGGCGATCATCGAGAACAGCAACACGATGTCGACCGCGTGGAAGTGGATCTTGTGCGCGGCCGGGTCGCCCATCAGCGGGCCGAGGACGACGTTGCCCTCGGTCAGCCACTGCTGGTTGGGCATCACGTTCCAGTAGAGGTCGACGTAGTGGAAGACCAGCTGCCAGACCGCGAAGAACATCAGCAGGGGCAGGATGCGCTTGGTCCAGCGCGTGACCAGGGCCAGGTACGGGAAGGCCCAGTGGCCGAGCAGCACCGCCCACGACACCCACTGCCACTGACTGAACATGCGGTAGTTGTAGAAGACCGTCTCCTCCGGCATGTTGCCGTACCACTGCAGCATGAACTGGCTGAACGCGGTGTAGATCCAGAAGAACGTCCAGCCGAACATGTACTTGCCGATGTCGTGGTAGTGCCCGACGGTGACCGAGTGGCTGATGCGGCCGGTGCGCTGGATGGCGCGGGCCAGGAGCGCCAGCGTGCAGTACGTCGCCAGCATCGCGCCGGCGAAGTAGTTCACGCTGTAGATCGTCGAGAACCACATCGGCGACAGCGACATGAACAGGTCGAACGCCGCGAACACCGTGGTGAGCGCGAAGACCAGCACCGCGATGCCCGAGTAGACCCGCTGCTGCTCCCACAGCGCCGTGGCCTCGGCGTCGGTCGCCGCGGCGTCGGACGCCCGCGACTTGCCGGCGAACCAGCGCGAGATGCCGATGTAGATCGCGAAGTACGCGACGTAGCGGGCGGCGAAGAAGTACGGATCGAACCACCCCGCCTTGTTGTGCATGTGGTGGTAGAGCGGGTGGCTGGCGTCGTGCAGGCCGGGCTCGCTCCAGTAGTAGAGGCTCTTGTAGCCAGCGACCACCGGGATGATGAAGCCGAGGCCGAGCAGGAACAGCAGCGGGAACGCGCCGGTGATGAACTCGGCGAGCCGGCGCAGGACGATGCCCCACTTGGCGCGGGCCAGGTGGTGGCTGAGGATGAAGAACAGGGAGCCGACGGCGATCGAGAAGACGAACGACCAGCCGACCAGGTAGGCGTAGAAGAACCGCTGCCACTTCGGGCCGGAGTCGATGCTGGCACCGAGCAGGACGCCGAGCGCGAGCAGGACCACGCCGGCGACGGCGCCGTACTTGAACAGCTGCCCGCCGAGCTTGTCGGCCTTGAGCTTCTCGTCAGGATGCAGGGATTTGGTAGCGCTCATCGTGGCCTCACCGCACCGTCGCGCCGGGCGGCAGCTCGTCCCGGGTAGCATTCTGGCTGCGCTGCAAGGCCCGGACGTAGAGGACGATCTTCCAGCGATCGGCCACGGGGACCTGTGCGGCGTAACCCATCATCGTGTTGAAACCGTTCGAGATCGTGTTGAACAGCTGGCCGTTGGGCATCGTAATCGCGACCGAGTCGGACGAGACCAGGTTGCGGGCCTCCCACAGGCCACCGCCGCGCTTGACCCGCTCCGGGACGATGCCATGGCCGCCACCGTCGAAGCCGTGGCACGGCGAGCAGTAGATGTTGAACCGCTCCTGACCGCGGTCGAGCGCGGACTGGTCGACCGTGAGCTGTGGCGGCAGGCCGGTGGACCAGGCGCCCTGCTCGAGGCCGCGATCGTAGAGGTCGTCGGCGGCGAGCTGACCGCGGGCCACGGTCCCGGCCAGGTGACCGCGGTTGCCGCGGCCGTCGGCGAAGTCGGGGAAGCCCTGGTCGGACTTCACCTTGGGCTGGAAGTCCATGTCCGAGAAGATGTGGAAGTGGGGCTCGCTCGACTTGCTCGCCCGCGCCTTGTAGATCTGGACCAGCGGGATGAGGGCGACCATGCCGAGCGCGATCATCATGGCCCAGATGGCCTTCGGGACGTTCCTGGCCTCGGGCCGGGCGTCGACGTAGCAGGTCTCGACGTGGGTGGCGCCGGCCGCCACCAGCAGCTGCCGGGTCTGCTCGAGCTCGAACCGGCGGTCCGAGGCGTCGATGCCGATGAACAGGCCGTCGTCGGTGACCCGGGCGAACCGGTCGAGCCGGAAGAACGGGTGCCAGACCTGCGGCAGCTTGTTGGCGGCCCACATCCCGAAGAACGTGGTGAGGACCGACAGCAAGATCGTCGTCTCGTAGGTCACCGGCACGTTGGCCGGGATGGACCACGCCGGCTTGCCGGCGATGTTCCACGGCCAGTTGTAGGCGTTCATCCACCACTGGAGGAACGCGCCGCCGATGAGGCCGGTGATGCCGCCGGCGAAGACCACCAGCGGCAGCTTGGTCCGCTTGATGCCCATGGCCTCGTCGATGCCGTGGACCGGGAACGGGCTGTAGCAGTCGAAGTCCGTGAAGCCGGCGTTCTTGACCTTGCGGGCGGCCGCGATCAGCGCGCCCGGGGTGTCGAACTCGGCCAGGAGCCCGTGCAGCTCGTCGTCCGGACCCGGACCGTGGTCGCCGTGGTCGCCGTGGTCGCCGTGGTCGGGTGGCGGCGGGGTGCCGACCTCGACCTCGGGGTCGTCGTCGTGATGTTCGTCGTGGGTGTCCATGATCGCCTCAGTGATCCTTGCCGGCGTGGGCCGCGGGCGACACCGCCTTGACATCGGCGATGGCGACGATGGGCAAGAAGCGGATGAACAGGAGGAAGAGGGTGAAGAACAGGCCGAAGCTGCCGATCAGGGTCAGCGCGTCCCAGCGGGTCGGAGAGAAGTAGCCCCACATCGCCGGCAGCGACTGGCGAGCCAGCGAGCTGACGATGATGACGAAGCGCTCGAACCACATGCCGACGTTGATGAGGAGCGACAGACCGACGACCGCGTACATGTTCTTCCTGACCCGCTTGGACCAGAAGAACTGCGGCACCAGCACGTTGCAGCTCACCATCGTGAAGTAGGCCCAGGTGTACGGGCCGAGGATGCGGTTGCGGAACGTGAACCACTCGTAGAGGTTGCCCGAGTACCAGGCGATGAAGAGCTCGATGGCGTAGGCGCCGCCGACCATCAGGCCGGTCGCGACCATGATCTTGCACATCGCCTCGATGTGCTCGTCCTTGATGATGTGCTTCAGCTTGAACAGCGCGCGGGCGGGGACCAGCAGCGTGGCCACCATCGCGAAGCCGCTGAAGATGGCGCCGGCGACGAAGTACGGCGGCAGGATGGTGGTGTGCCAGCCCGGGTTCTGCGAGGTCGCGAAGTCGAAGGACACGACCGAGTGGACCGACAGCACCAGCGGCGTCGACAGCGCGGCCAGGATGAGATAGGCGCGCTCGTAGCGGTGCCACTGCCGGGCCGAGCCGCGCCAGCCGAGCGAGAGCAGGCCGTAGACCACCTGCCGGACCTTGTCCTTGGCGCGGTCGCGCATGGTCGCCAGGTCGGGGACCATGCCCATGTACCAGAACAGGATCGACGTGGTGGCATAGGTCGAGATCGCGAACACGTCCCACATGAGCGGGCTGCGGAACTGCGGCCACATACCCATGTCGTTCGGGTGCGGGATGAGCCACCAGGCGAACCACGGCCGGCCGGTGTGGATGATGGGGAAGATGCCGGCGGCGGCGACCGCGAAGATGGTCATCGCCTCGGCCGAGCGGTTGATGCTGGTGCGCCAGTCCTGCCGGAACAGGTAGAGCACCGCGCTGATCAGCGTGCCGGCGTGGCCGATGCCGATCCAGAACACGAAGTTGGTGATGTCCCAGGCCCAACCGACGATGTTGTTGTTGCCCCAGACTCCGATGCCGACGGTGAACAGGTGGTAGAGCGCGACCACCAGGCAGCCGAGCATGGTCAGCGCGACGGCGAACGTCGGGTACCACCACTTCGGCGTCGGGTTGTACGAGACCCCGACGATGTCGTCGGTGACCTTGCGGAACGAGGCCCGCGCCGCGCCGTGGTCGTGACCGTGGCCAGCGTCGCCGTGACCGGCGTCGCCGTGGCCGGCGGAGGACGAGTCCTGGGTGGCGGAGTCGCTCACTGCGGGCTCCCGGCGGTCGACCTGGCGAGGTCGGGGTTTGGGTTGCGCACCCGGGCGAGGAAGCGGGTGCGGGGCTTGTCGTTGAGCTCGTCGAGGAGCTCGTACTGCCGGCGCTCACCCTGGAGGCGCGCGACCCGGCTCTTGGCGTCGTTGAGGTCGCCGAACACGATCGCCTCGGTCGGGCACGCGGCCTGACACGCGGTCACGATCTCGCCGTCCACCAGGGTCCGGCGATCGTTCTTGGCCCGGATCTTCGCGCCCTGGATCTTCTGCACGCAGTACGTGCACTTCTCCATGACGCCGCGCTCGCGGACGGTGACGTCGGGGTTGAACAGGAGCTTGCGGACCCGGTTGCGGGCCTCGGTGAACTCCTTGTGGTAGTTGAAGAAGTTGAAGCGGCGGACGCGGTACGGGCAGTTGTTGAGGCAGTACCGGGTGCCGACGCACCGGTTGTAGACCATGTCGTTCAAGCCCTCGGACGAGTGCTGGGTGGCACCGACCGGGCAGACCGCCTCGCAGGGCGCGTTCTCGCACTGCTGGCAGGCGACCGGCTGGCCGACCACCTCGGGCTCGTCGAGACTACCCTTGAAGTAGCGATCGATCCGGATCCACGACATCTCGCGGTTGGTCATCACCTGCTTCTTGCCGACGACGGGAACGTTGTTCTCCGACTGGCAGGCGACCACGCAGGCGTTGCAACCCATGCACGACCCGAGGTCGATGGTCATGCCCCACTTGTAGCCGTCGTACTTGTGCTCCTCGTAGAGCGAGTAGCCACGGCCGTGCTCGTGGTCGTGGAAGTACGGGGCGTCCTCGCCGGCCGCGGTGTAGGTCGGGTCGCGGTAGGTGTCGGCGACGGTCTCGCGCACGATCGAGTCGATGCGCTCCTTGGTGCCGCGATCGCCGATGCCGCCGGGGCCGTCGTCGAGCGCCATGCCGCGCCGGATGTCGTGGTGGTCCTGGGTGGTCGCGATCGCGTAGGTGCCGCCGGCCTTGCTGACCGTCGCGCTGCCGGCGAGATCGAGGGCGCCGGCGGTGCGCAGGCGGTAGGCGTCGAAGCCGCCGCCCTTGTACTCGCCGCCCTTGTTGCCGACCTGGCCGGCCGCGGTGCGACCGCCGCCGAGCACGACCGCGATCGACGATCGGGCCTGGCCGGGCATGACCAGGGCGACGATGTCGAGCGAGCGATCGCCGACCTTGATCCGCACCATCGCCTGCGACGCGATGCCGAGGCCGCGCGCAGTGTCGGGCGCGATCAGGGCGACGTTGTCCCAGGTGACCTTGGTGAGGAAGTCGGGGGTCTCCTGCAGCCAGGCGTTGTTGGCGAACCGGCCATCCCAGGTCGAGCTCGACGGGATGAAGGTGACCTCGAGCCCGCCATTGGCGACCTGGCTGGGCCCGGCCGCGGCGCCCTCGACCTTGATCTCGGGCAGCGCGGTCGGGGTGACCGGGGCGGTGGCGAGCTGGGTCCGGGCGACGAAGCCGTCGTGGACCGCCTGCCGCCAGGTGCCGTGGCTGGCCAGGCCCTCGAGGGTGCGCTGGATCAGGCCGTCCGCGCTGGTGGTCTCGCCGAGGAGCAGCGCGAGCAGGTCGATGGTCGACAGCCCGCCGTAGAGCGGCGCGATCAGCGGCTGGGCCACGGTGTAGGTCCCGTCCCAGGTCTGGCCGTCGCTCCAGGCCTCGAGGTAGTGGGCCTTGGGCACGTGCCACGTCGACTTCAGCGACGTCTCGTTCTTGTACTCGGACAGGTGCAGCGAGGTCGGGACCGAGGCCAGGAGGTCGGCGAAGCCGAGGTCGGCGGGCGCGTCGTAGACCGGGTTGCCGCCGATCATGATCAGCGTGTCGACGGCCTTGCCCGCGAGGTCGCGAGCGAGCGCGGCGATCGACTCGCCGTGAGGCAGCCGATCGGGCGCCGGATCCTCGAGGTACTCGACGGTGGCGCCGGCGATCAGCGCGTTGACCCGGGCGGCGACCGCGTGGACCACGGCCGGCTGCTTGCGGCCGACCATGATCACCGAGCGGCCCGAGCTGGCGCGGAGGTCGCTGGCGACCGCCTTGAGGAAGAGGTCGACCCGCTGCTCGCCCAGGATCTGGGCGGCCGGGACGGCGCTGCTGGTCAGCGCGGCCTCGACGCCGAGCAGGAACGGGAGGATCTGGTCCGAGCGCAGGGCCAGGCGGTGATCGGCCATCACGCCGGTCGGCGAGTAGACGCTCTCGACCGAGTACAGCCGGTTGATCGTGCCGCCGCCGAGGCTGCCGTTCTCCGGCCGGCGGGCCCGGGCGAAGTCGCGCGCGTAGCGCAGCGAGGCCGGGTGCTCGGTGAAGAAGTCGCAGTCGAGGGCCAGGACCGTCTGGGCCTGGTCGAGGTGGAACAGCGGGCGCACCACCCGACCGAAGACCTGCTTCATGCCGGCGCGCTCGTTGTCGAACGAGACCGGCTCCCACTCGTGCCAGCCCAGGCTGGGCAGCTTCTCGCTCAGCCGCTTGCGTAGCGCCGCCACGGTCGGCGACGAGCAGGCTTCCGACAGCACCCGGATCCGGCTGCCGTCGGTGCCGCGCAGGACGTTGACCATCGCCAGCACATCGTCGAGGGTCGAGCCCTGGCCGGCGTGGGGCACCGCCTGCGACCGGTCGGGGTCGTACAGGTGGAGGATCGACGCCAGCGCGAACGCGGTCGCGGCGCCGTGGCTGACAGTGCCCTCGACCACGCCGCCACCGGCGAACGGGTGCTCGGGATTGCCGTCGACCTTGATCGGCCGGCCCTCGTAGCTGGTCGCGACCAGCGCCTGCGAGTGACCGACGAAGTCGAACGATGTCGCGTACTGCTCAGTGACGCCCGGGGTCATGCCCTCGGGACGCCGCGACAAGGGAACGATCTCCTCCTTGTCGTAGCGCTTGCAGCCGGCGCCCGCGACCCCGGCCAGCGCGAAGCTCGCGCCCATCAGCCGGCCGAAGTTGCGGCGGCTGAGCGGATCCATGACCGGGTTGCCGCTGTCGTCGACCGGCGCATCGCCGAGGTCGCCGCCGGCCGCGCCCGCGTCGTCGGGGAGGTCGTGCCCGGCATGGACGACGTCGGTGTCGACCTCGCCCAGCCCGAGCTCCGCCATGTTCTTCCAGTAACCGTGGTTCATCGATGACATGTCGAACAATCCGTCGGCGGGTTGATCTTGAGGCGGGCCTTGACCCGGGCGCCTTCACCGGCTTCCGGCGTGTAGCCCATGGCGGTCACGTTGGCGGGTTCGCGCAGGTTCGGCGTCGGGTCGCGATGGCATCCGATGCACCAGCCCATGGTCAGCGGCTTGGCCTGGTAGACCTTGACCATGTGATCGAGGCGGCCGTGACACGACTCGCAGCCGATGCCGCGGGTCACGTGCGCGCTGTGGTTGAAGTAGACGTAGTCCGGCAGGTCGTGGACCCGGGTCCAGCGCAGCGGCGCGTTCTCGAAGAACGCCTGCCGCACCGGCAGCAGCTTCTCGCTGGTCTGGCGGACCGACTGGTGGCAGTTCATGCAGGTCGCGGCCGGCGGGACCGCGGCCTTCGGCGACCGATCGACCACGTTGTGGCAGTAGCGGCAGTCGAGGCCGAGCTCACCCGCGTGCAGCGCGTGGCTGTACGCGACCGGCTGGTCCGGCATGTAGCCGATCCGCAACGTGTTCGGGTTCTGGGTGATCATCCACACCAGCACCACGAGGTAGACCGGGCCCACCAGCATGGCGGGACCGACCACGTATTTCTTGAGAGGCTGGGTCCATTCAGGAAAGAGAAAGCGGGCCATGTCGGTTCCCTGGGGGCTCGATCGAGGGCTCGGCCGAAGTCAGTGACGGCGTTGGGCGCGGGGTGGCGCGGCGGGCATCTTCACATCACGGAGAGGAGTCGGTTCGCAAGGCACGGTGTCGCGTCTTTTGGGCTTGTCGGTGGGGTAGATCGCTCGGTCGGGTCGGTCGATCCGGCCCGATCCGGCTGCATCCGAGAGACCAGATGCTCCATGTGCCAGGGATGCCCCGCGCTTGTCCTGCGGCATTTTGCTCGCGTCGCTGCAACCCTTGCGGGTTTTGGCGGACCGAAGGGTGGCTCGCGACAATTCACCGCATCGGTCTGAAGCTGGGTCGGGGATCGCGCGGTGGCGGTTGGACCAGGCCGGACCAGCGGCTCCGCTCGGTTGATGCGAGACTCGGCCGCGATGCCGGTGCTTGAGCTCGTCAGCCCGTCGGCGCGGCGGCGCGGGACCTGGGCCGGCGGCGTGACCGAGGAGCTCGCGCGCTGGGGCGACGACCCGCGCCGCCCGCGCGCCCGGCTGAGTGTGGCGACGATCGAACGCGCCGCGGCCTTCAGCCCGCTGCCCGGGCGCCGACGCTGGCTGGCCGTGCTCGACGACGGTGGCGGCCTGACCCTGACCACCGCGGCCGGCCGGCGCGCGCTGGTGACCGGC
>JAYVSF010000828.1:0-3876 GCA_043775605.1 Myxococcales bacterium | reverse complement strand
CGCACCGGCGCGGCCAGCGCCGCGAACACCGGCCGGGCGCCGACCTTGCTGCGGCACGCATCGAAGCGATCGAGCAGCCACGCGCCGGCCGATGGTGGCGCGGCCCGCCGCTGGTGCACCATGTCGTCGTAATCCTCGTTGAGCAGCTCGATCAGCGTGCCCCAGTCGAGCGGGTCACGCATCGGCTGGTCGTCGCCGGCGAAGAAGACGCTGGCCTGGTCGGCACGGCGGAGCTCCTGATCCACCCGCCGCATCATGTGGACGTACGGGTAGTCGTCGAGCTGCACCGTCGGGTTCATGTGGAAGTCGTCCCGGCACTGCGCGGGCGAGAGCGACGCGAAGTAGCGACGCACCTCCGACTTGCCCGAGGCCGGCAGGGCCAGCAGCAGCAGGATGTCGACGGGCTTGGACATGCGAGGCTCCTCACGAGGTTGGCAGCAGACGGACCCGGCGATCGCCTCGCCGGCCCACGGCCGACTATAGACGACGCCGCGCCGGCGCGGACCGATCCAGTGTACGGTCCGGTCATGTTCGAGGGCACGCTCGTGGCCATCTACACCACCTCCGCGTCGGGCGAGCCGATGCTCGAGCACCCGACCATCGCGGCGACTGCCGCCTGCGGCCTCGCCGACGATCGCTACGCGACCGACGTCGCCCGCCACGCGCGCGGCTACACCAAGATCCGCGCGGTGACGCTGCTCGAGGAGGAGACCGTCGACGCGCTGCGCCGCGACCACGGCATCGACGTGCAGCCGATCTTGCTGCGCCGGAACCTCTTGACCCGCGGCGTGCCGCTCAACCACCTCATCGGCCGACGCTTTCGGGTAGGCGCGGTGGTCCTCGAGGGCACCGAGCTGTGCGAGCCCTGCCAGTACCTCGCCGACCTCATCCACCAGCCCGTGTTCAAGCCGCTCCGCCACCGCGGCGGGATCCGCGCGGCGATCATCGAGGGTGGCGAGCTGCGCACCGGCGACTCGATCGCCGCGCTGCCGCCGCCCGGCTGAGGACCTGTCGAACATGGCGGCCGCGCGCTTCGCGTCGGGCTGCCCCAGACCCCGAACCTGCTACCCGCGATCCCAGCTGTGCAGCAGCCGACCCAGTCCTGCTTGCCGTGCTTCTTGTTGGCAGGTGTCATGGATCACCTCGGCAGGACGAACCGCCTGGACTCCGGGATGATCAACTCCCACTTCTGACAGATCGACTACAGCGCCAAGCCCATCTGGCCCGCGGCTGCCGTGATCGGGACCGTCGCGGCGTCGACCGCGCCGGCCTCCACGAGGCGGTGCCGGGTGATGTCGACCGCCTCCGCACACAGGTCGTTGCCGATGAACTGGCGGTGGAGGCGCGCCGCCGCGACGCCGACGGAGCCGGATCCCATGAACGGATCGGCGACCCGCTCTCCTGGCGTTGTGCTCTGCCGGATCAGGACCTCGCTCACCGCCGAGGGTTTCTCGGTCGGGTAGCCGTTCGACACTCGCGGCGCCTCGATGATGTCGGCGATGCCGAGGTCGTTCAGCTTCCGCTTTCCCTTCTCGAAGAACAGGATGCACTCGTACCGGGCGCGGTAGTGGTAGCCCATCCCGATCTTCTTCTTGTCCCAAATAATGGGCTTCCAGAACTTGAAGCCGGCCGCCTCACCGATCGGCTTGGCGACGAACATCGTCTCGGCGTCGCAGAACATGTACAGGTGGGAGTTCTTCGCGAGCACGCGGTACAGCTCGACGAACAGCTCAGGGAATCGCGCGTTGGGGAAGATCTCGAACCAGTCGTTACTGGACGCCTTGCTGTGCTTGAGCCGGGTCGTCGTGCCGATTGCACGATGCTTCTCGAGCGACTCGTACGGCGGATCCGTGACGATCAAGTCCATGGAACTGCTGGGCACTCTGCGGAGCCAGGCCACCGCATCCGCGTGACCGAGGTTGAACTGGGGCCGCTGCTCCATGGACTTCACCCTGCCACGAACCCCTGACAATGCGTTCAGGTGTCGGTGTCCGAGCCCTCGGAAGCATCTCGATCGCAGCAGTCGTGGGCCGAAACGACGAAAGCCCCGGTGTTTCCACCGAGGCTGTTCGCGTTCGTAGCGGCGCCGCGGCCCAGCGCCTCACGCGCGCCGACGATCCGGATCGCGTAGACGCCGGAGCCTGCGCCAATCGGCTGGAGGATCGGTCGCCACGCGCCACTCGGCAGGTGGAGCGGAGGAATCAGAGCGGCTCGAGGCCGATGATGAAGCCGTCGACGCCCCCGACGGCGGCGTGGCCCTCGCCGCCGAATTCGGCGAAGCCCTCGAAGTGCCCGACGCAGTACAGTCGGCGGTCGTTCGCGATCGCGATGCCGATGCCGTTCTCCTGACCAGTGCCCCCCTGCCGTGCCGACCTGATGTGCGCGCCGGTGTCGCCGCGGAACGTTCCGAGCACGATCTCGGCGCTGTCGCCGGCCGAGGACAGGTCGCTCCCGCCCAGGTTGATCGTCCGGGCGAAGGTCCCGATCATCGCGACGTCGCCGTCGGCTTCGACCGCGACATCGCCGCCGCGAGCGAAGCCGCCCGTGGCAGAGAAGGCGCGCGACCACTCGTGCGCGCCGGCCAATGACAACCGCGCGAGCAGGATCGCCCGACCGGAGGACATGAGCGGCGTCGGTCCACCTAGGCTGACGGTGCCCTGGAAGTCGCCCGTCAGGATCATCTTGCCGGCGCCGTCGATGGCGAGGCCGGTGCCGCTGTCGGTGCCCGTCGAGCCGTAGCGGAACGAAAGCCGATGCTGCCCGGTCGCGCTCGCGTACTTGGCCAGGTAGATGTCGGTCATCCCCGCGCTCGCCAGGTCGGCGCCGCCGAAGTTGGCGGTGCCGTAGAAGTCTCCGGTGATCGCGACGTCATCGTCGGGCGCGATGGCCAGGCCGTTGATCTCCTCGGCCATCGGGCCGCCCGCCCGCACCGACCAGACGTGCCCGCCGTTCGCGGCTGTCAGCCTCGCCAGGAAGATGTCGCCGAGGCCGGGACCTACGTTGGCAAGGTTGGCGCCGCCAAGGTTGATAGACGCCGAACCGAAGGACCCGCCGATGACCACGTCGCCGGTCGTCGTGAGCGCGACGCGGCGTCCGATGTCGTTCCCGCCGCCGCCGAAGCCGCGCGACCACACGTGCGCACCGGTTGCCCCCGCGAGCTTGACGACGAAGACGTCGTTGCCGCCGGCGCTCGTCAACGGGTTGCCGCCGAAGTTGACCGAGCCCGCGAACGCTCCCACGACGTAGACGTCGCCGGCCGAGTCGACCGCGACCCCGTGAGCCATGTCGGTGTCCGAGCCGCCAAGGCGCACGGCCCACGTCGCCGCGCCGGCGGCGGCGTCGAGCTTCGCGACGAAGCCATCGGTGCTGCCCGCGCTCGTCAGCGACTTGCCGCCGACATCGACCGTCTGGGAGAACCAGCCGACCGCGTAGACGCTGCTGCCAGCCACGACCACCCTGCGCACGTACTCGCCGCCGGTACTGCCCACCTGATCGAACCACAGTGCGTCACCCGGGACGCCGAAGAGGGCGCCCACGGAACGATCGCCGCTCAACTGCACGCTGCACGTCGTGCTCCCGCTGCACGCGTCCGACCAGCCGAGGAACTCCCCGGCGGACGCGGCGGCGGTCAACTCGACGGCCACGCGGGCATCGAACGAGGCGGTGCAGGTGCCGGGGCAGTCGATCCCCCCGGGGAGCGAGGTGACGCGGCCGGCACCGTTGCCGCCGACGTTCACGGTGAGCTTGTGCGTGGTGGGCGGCTCGCCTTCGACGCACGTGCCGGAGATGATGGCCTCGACGTCGAAGTCCGACCAGCGGAGCCCGCTGGGACAAGCCGCGTCCGGGTACGCGCAGAACTGGTTGCCGGTGGCCTGG
>JAYVSF010000827.1:0-4712 GCA_043775605.1 Myxococcales bacterium | reverse complement strand
CCATGTCGCCGATCGGCGACGCGGTGACCAGGTTGCCGGCCAGGGACGCGCGGTTGCGGATCGGCCGCGACGCGAACACCAGCAGCATCTTCAGGATCGCCGGGAACTCGTCGGCCAGCGACTCCTCGAGCGCGGTGAGCGAGGCCGCGCCGCCGACCACGAGCGCGGTGTCGGTGCGAGTGATCCGGGTCAACTCGGGCACGCCGTCGGTGGCGATCAGCGCAGGGAACCGCCGGCCAGCCTTGTTGATGTAGACGCCGATCTCGGTGGCGCCGCACACCAGCTCGGCAGCCGGTAGCGCGGCCCGGAGCGCGAGCAGGTCGGCCAGGGTCGTCGGCCGGTGGAACGTCCCGGTCGGCGTGACGTAGTCGACCGCCGGCGGCGCGGGCACCTCGCGGCGGAGCCGGAGCTGGAACAGGTCGTCGGGGCGCGTGGCGCGGACCTGCTGGGCCTCGGTGAAGGCGTCGCGGATCGGCCGGTAGCCCGTGCACCGGCACAGGTTGCCGCCAAGCTGATCGTTGACCTGCCAGGGCTCGCGCAGGTCGGCGCGGTGATAGCCCTCGAACATCGACATGATGAAGCCCGGCGTGCAGAAGCCGCACTGCGAGCCGTAGTGCTTCACCATCGCCGACTGCACCGGGTGGAGCCGGTCGCGCGTGCCGACGCCCTCGACGGTGACGACCTCGCGGCCGGCGACCATCGGCACCAGCGTGATGCAGCTGTTGATCGCGCGGTAGGTCGGCTGGCCACCGGCGTCGCGCTCGACGATCGCGACGGTACAGGCGCCGCAGTCGCCCTCGGCGCAGCCCTCCTTGCTGCCGGTGTGACCGTGGCCGCGCAGGTAGGTGAGCAGCGACGTGTTCGTGGCCTCGCCCGCCACGCGGACGAGGCGCCCGTTGAGGGTGAACTCGAAGCTGGCCGATGAGGACATGCCGTGCGGGACGGTACCAGCCTTTGATGACCTTGTGCCGCTCGGCCGACCGGCGACCGGCGTAGGATCGCGCCGTGCAACGCCGCCGCCTCGGGTCGACGAATCGCGAGGTCGTGGTCATCGGCCTCGGCTGCAAGGGCCTGACCGGCGCCCGCCGCGGGCTCGAGCCGGCCGACGTCCAGCGCGCGGTCGCGGCCGCGATCGACGGCGGCTGCGAGCTGATCGACGTCCCGGCCGCCGGCGAGCCCGAGCGCCTGGTCGGCCACGAGCTGCGGGCGCTGCGAGCCCGCGATCGGGTCGTGATCGCGACCACGGTCGGCGGCCCCGGTCGCCGGCCGCCGCTCGCCGCCCAGGTCCAGCGCGCGGTCGAGGATTCGCTGCGCGCGCTCCGGCTCGACGCGATCGGGCTGGTCCAGCTCGCCGGCTGGGACGACGACTGGCTCGACGATCGGACGTGGCCCGAGCTGCGCGGCATGCTCGCGCGCCTGATCCACGACGGCAAGGCCCTGGCCTGGGGCGCGATCGCGCCTGATGACTCCGAACCGCTCCGCGTGATCGCTGAGCCCTGGCTCGCGTCGTTGCAGGTGCGCTACTCGCTGTTCGATCGCCACGCCGAGACCGCGCTGTTGCCGGCGGCGCTCGCGGCCAAGGTCAGCGTGATCGCGCGCGAGCCGCTGGCCGGCGGCGGGCTGACCGGCGACCTCGGCCCGACCACGGTGTGGCTGCCCGGCGACGAGCGCGCGACCTGGCCGCGCGAGCGCTGGCAGCTCGTGCCGCCCGAGCTGGCCCGGCTGGCCGCGCTGGTCATGTCGACCCCGCCCGCCGCCCGCGCGACCGTCCTTGGCCGCGAGCTGGTCGATCAGCTCCGGCGCGGGCCCGACCTCGACGTCACCACCGTCGTCGAGCTGGCGCTCCGCTTCGTCCTCGATCATCCCGCGATCACCGCCGCCATCCCCGGCGCCCGCACCCCGGCCCACGTCCTCGCCAACCTGGCGTGCGCCGACGGCCGCCTGCTGGCGCCCCGCATCCGCGCCGCCCTCGACGAGCGCCACTGGGGCACGGGCTGGTACGGCGGCGAGCCCGATCCCGGCGCCTGACGCTCACGGCGCGGTCAGAGCGACAGCCAGCCGCGAGCCCAGCGCGCCGGATCGGCCAGCGCGGCCAGCGCGACCCGGATGGTCGTCCCATCGAGGATCGCGCGCAGCGTGACCAGGTCGTCGGCCCGCGCGATCGCCTCGAAGTGGCGAACCTGATCGGGGTCGTCGACCGGACCGAGCGAGGTCCAGCGCGAGCCGAGCAGGAACCGACGCTGGATGCGCCGCGTCGCGGGCCGGGCGATGCCACCGTTCATCGGACGAGGCACGACCGCGGCGCCCGCGGCGAGATCAGGCGGTCGAGGCGTCGCGCCATCGCCGCCAAGGTTAGCCGCTTCGTCGGCGATGACCACGCCCTGTGCAATCCGCCGTCGCCGTTGCGCAGGTCCTCGGCTACGCTCGTACGCCATGAGCCGCCATCTCGATCCCTGCCGCTGCGCGGCCGGCTGCAAGGCGGCCTGACATGGCCGGGGCGATCGCTCTGGCCACCGCGTTCTCGCGCCTGGCCACCATCACCTGCCCGTGGTGCAAGCACCAGAAGCTGGTGTCCCGCACGCCGGTGACCCACCGGGTGTGTGCGCGCTGCAAGAAGCACTTCCCCGATCCGCTCGCGGCCCGCGGCTCGAAGGCCAAGCCCGGACGCTGACGACCAGCGGCCCTCGCGGGGCCATCAGGACGACTACGGCGTGTGGGCGGTGAGCTCCTCGATCTGCGCCATGCCCGACTCCTTGATCTTGCCGACCCTGCGCGCAAACCAGTACTCCTTGTCGGAGCCTGGCAGCCCGCCGACGGTGCTGACCCGGTGCAGGTGGAGCGTGCAGAACGTCCCAGCCGGGACCGTCAGCGGCTCGTCGACCGCGATCACGTTCCAGCGCTCGGTCTTGGCGGCGGTGGTCGGCGCCATGCCGGTGATCGTGGTCAGCTCGGTGTAGCTCTCGCTCCACTGCGCGCCCGTGATCAGGTGGGCGGGCAGCTCGTCGACCCGGGTCCGGTACGGATCGAACCGGGTGCTGGAGCTCGCGGCGCCCGTGTTGTCGTTCTCCTTGTGACGCCGGATCGCGCTGCCAGTGTCCTCCTGCCAGCTCTCGGTGGTCCCGCCGGGCTGGGTCGTGGTCACGCGATAGGCCATCACCCCGGCGTGGATCGCGGTGATGTTCTCGAGTGGACCGACGACCTGGCTCTTGGTCTTGACCGCGCCGGTCGCGACGTCAGTGACACGATAGGTCCAGGTGCGGCCGGTCGCGAGCGCCAGGTACCGTCCGGTCGTCGGACAACCGCCAGCGGGCGCATCGGTCGCGACCGGCGCGTCGATCGCAGCCGGCGCGTCGATCGCCGTGGCCGCGTCGACGGTGCCGGCCGCATCGGCGCCGGGGCCAGGACCGCTCGCGCCGTTGCCACACGCGGCCAGGATGAGGAACCCAAGCAGCGGTCGGGTTTGCATCGTGTCAGTTTGCGGGTCCCTCGAGCGACTTGCGACGGCAATCTGTCGATGGGCCATGACCATTTTCTGCACACACCGCGGCGGCGCCCGATGTCCCAACCGTGCACGGCGGTGCCTCACCTCGTCCAGGTGTCGTGGCCGTGGACCACGACCTGGAGGTCGTCCGGCTCCTGCCGCGCCCTCGACCTGACCGCGCCCTCGACCTGACCGGCGGTCACTCCTTCGCCTGGCAACGGCACGTTTGCCCGCGATCAGAAGAGGGCGAGCTGCGCCGTGCGCGGTGGCGGCCGCCGGAACGTGACCCGGTCGTCGAACGCGGCGTCGTCGCGCTCGCCGAAGCCGAGCCGCTTGCACGTGGCCGCGAACATGGTCGCCAGCATCTCCGCATACGGGCCCTGGCCGCGCCCGCGGGTGTGGAACCGCGGGTCGTACAGCTTGTCGCCGCCGCGGGTCTCGCGGATGCGGTGCAGGACCTTGTCGGCGGCCAGCGGCATGGCCGCCCGCACCCGCTCCTCGAAGACGTCCTTGACCGCGCCCGGCAGCCGCAAGAGCGTCCAGCCAGCGCTGACCGCCCCGGCCGCCGCCGCCCGCTCGAGCACCGTCACCATCTGGCTGTCGTTCACGCCCGGGATCACCGGCGCGACCATGACGCTCACCGGCACGCCGGCGGCCGCGAGCCGCTCGATCACCTTGAACCGCCGGGTCGGCGACGCGGCCCACGGCTCGATCGCTCGCGCCTGCTCGTCGTCGGCGAACGCCAACGACACCGCGACGTGGCAGCGGGCCTCCCGGACCAGCGCCACGAACAGCTCGACGTCGCGCTCGACCAGCGCGCTCTTCGAGATCACGCTGACCGGGTTGCGATACTCGAGGCAGACCTCGAGGCAGCGCTTCGTGATCTCGAGGTCGCGCTCGATCGCCTGGTAGCAGTCGGTCACACCCGAGAACATCACCAGCTCGCCCTGCCAGCTCGGCTTGTCGAACGCCGCCCGCAGCAACTCCGGCGCGTCGCGCTTCACGACGATCTTCGTGTCGAAGTCCGTCCCCGCCCCCATGTCCAGATACTCGTGCGTCGGCCGCGCGTAGCAGTTGTGACTGATCACGCCGTTGGCGACGAAGTCCTCGGTGCCGGTCGAGATGTCGTACAGGTCGCGCGCGCCCACCGGCGTGATCGCCACCACCTGCAGGTCGGTCGCATCTCCGCGTTCGCACCGGTCGTCCTCGCTCGGCGGCGCGGCGAACGCGC
>JAYVSF010000826.1:0-1509 GCA_043775605.1 Myxococcales bacterium | reverse complement strand
CGGCCGGCGCCGGCGCGCCCTGGCAGCGCACCGTGTCCTCGCCGGCGACGACCGCGATCACGCTCACCGGCTGGCCGGGGATCAGGTCGACGCGGTGGTGGGTGCCGGGATCGACGAAGCCGACCAGCACGGTCGCGCCGTCGGCCGGCAGCACGCCGGTCCACTCGAGCCGGAGGTCGGCGCCGACCGGACCACCGACGATGGCGTAGGCCCCGGCCGCGACCTGCCAGCGCGGCGCGGCGACGACCCGCGCCGGATCGAGCGGGGTCAGCGGCGGATCACCGGCGAGGTCGGTCGGCACCACGCTCAGGGCCGCGCCGTACGGCCCCAGCAGTCGCGGCCGGAATCGCCAGACCCGATCGCTGGCGGCGCCGCCGGTGCGACCGCCGACCACCAGCACGCTGCCATCGGCCAGCCGGGCCAGCCCGGCCCCGCCGTCGACGTCGACGGTCGCGCCCCCGGCCACGGCCCGCCAGGCGCTGGCCGCTGGCTGGTACCGCACGATCGGCCCGGCGCCGACCGCGAGGACCTGGCCGTCCTCGAGCGTGACGAGCCCAGCCCCGGCGCGGACCGGCGTCGAGGGCACCGGCCGCGCCGCGGTCAGCGCGGGCACGATCACGGCGCCGGCGGCGCTGGCCGGGGCGCCGTCGGGCGCGAACGCGGTGAGGATCGCGCCGCTGTCGAGCACGGTCGCGGCGTCGCCGAGCCCGGCGATCAGATCGATCGCGCCGCTGGTCGGATCGAGGCGCTGGCCGGTCGTGATCGGCGCGCCGTCGGGATCGCGGCCGCCGACCACGACGAAGCGGCGGCCGCCGTCGCGACCGACCTCGACCACGATCGTCGGATCGAGCCGGGGCCCGAGCAACCTCGGCCCGTCGGTGTGGTCGCCGTGATCGAGGTCGATGATCAGGCTGCCGACCTCGGCACTGCCCGGTGTGCAGCGGCCATCGGCGGCCAGGGCCGAGCAGCCACCGACCACCAGCACCCGGTGATCGTCGAGCGCGATCGCGGCGTGGTGCGCGCGGACGACGCCGGTGAGCACCGGCGGCGCGAACGTGCCCCGCGCCGGATCGAACACCGCCAGCCCGGGTTGCGGGCCGCCGATCAGCACGACCCGGCCGTCGGGCAGCGCGGCCAGGGCCGCTCCGGCCAGCCCGAGCGCACCCAGGGTCAGCGTGGTCGGCACCGCGATCGCGCGCGTGGTCTCGGTGTCGGGATCGTAGAGCTCGGCGGTGGCCAGCGGCGCCGGGCCGCGACCGCCAACGATGAGCACGCCGGTGCCGGCCGCCGCGATCGCCGGGTGCTCGCGGGCCGCGCGCAGCGTCCCGGCCGGGCACACGCCGTCGGGCGGGCCCATGGCCACGGTCAGGACGTCGCCGTCGGCCAGCGCGGCGAGCTCGAACGGCGCGGTCTTGCCGATCGCCGCCACCACGCCGCCGTCGCCGACCACCTCGACCGCGAGCTGCCGGGTCCCGGCCGGCAGGGTCGCCAGCGTCACCGGCGCGCCGG
>JAYVSF010000825.1:0-18401 GCA_043775605.1 Myxococcales bacterium | reverse complement strand
GTGCTCCAGGCCGGCGCGCCGGTGAGCGGCCGGGTCGTCGACGTCGGCGGCAAGCCGGTCGCCGGGGCCCGGGTGGTGTACGCGGGCGCGTCCGACTGGGGCGTCCGCGCCGACGATCGGCTCGACGGGGTGGTCACCGCCGCCGACGGTGCGTGGAAGTTCGACGCGATCGGCGCCGGCAGCTACCGCTTCGTCGCCCGGCACCCGTCGCACGCGCCCGGCTCGAGCGCGCTCATCAGCCTCGACGGCGTCAGCGGCAAGGACGGCGTGCTGGTGACGATGCCGGTCGGCGCCACCGTGCGCGGCAAGGTCGTCGATGGCAACCAGCAGCCGGTGGCCTCGGCCCAGGTCCGGATCGGCGACGCCGGCCGCAACATGGTCGGCGAGCCGCCGCGTCAGGTGTTCAGCGCCGACGACGGCACGTTCGTGGTCGAGGGGCTGCCCAGGAAGCTGATGGCCGCCGTCGCGATCGCGGAGACCGCGGCGTCGGCGACGGTCGCGGTCGACACCACCGCCGGCGACGTCCGCGACGTGGTGCTGCGGGTCGACGTCACCGGCGTGATCGCCGGGATCGTCGTCGATCGCAGTGGTGAGCCGCAGGACGGCGTCCAGGTCAGCGCGATGCCCGACTTCCGCGGCGGCAACTTCGATCCCGGCGCGTTCCGCCTGCGCGGGCGGATCCAGGATCTCACCGACGGCGACGGCCACTTCGAGCTGGTCGGGCTCGCCCCCGGCAGCTACGTGGTCTCGGCCTCGCGCAGCGCCAGCGGTCGCGGCGGCCGGCCGTTCGGCGGCGACGGCGAGACCGCCGAGACCGGGACCAAGAACCTGCGCATCGTCCTGCCCGCCGACGGCGGCGTGAAGGGCAAGGTCGCGTTCGCCGACGGCAGCGCGCCGGTCGGCTTCTCGGTCTCGGCCGGCGCCGTCCAGGATCAGGCCGGCGGCAAGGACGGCAGCTTCCAGCTCACCGACCTGCCGCCGCGGGCCTACCGCCTCACGGTCCGCGGCAGCGACCTCGACGACAAGACCGTCGATGTCACGGTCGAGGAGGGCAAGGTCGCCGACGCCGGCACCATCACCGTGACCAAGGGCCGCCGCATCGCCGGTCGGGTCACCCACGCCGGTCAGCCGGTGGCCGGCGCCACGGTCTACGCCGGCGCCCAGATCTTCGGCACCGGCACGTCGAACGAGGCCCAGTTCGGCATGCCCGGCCGGGCCCCGGCCCGGACCGCCACCACCGACGAGGACGGCCGCTGGAGCGTCAGCGGGCTCGGCCCGGCGGCGATCGCGGTGGTCGCCGAGCAAGCCGACCTCGGGCGCTCGCCGGCCCGCCGGGTCGTGCGCGGCGCCGCCGACGAGCAGCAGCTCGAGCTGGTGCTGGCCGGGTTCGGTGCGCTGGCCGGCTCGGTCCGGGACGCCGCCGGTCCGGCCGAGGGCAAGCTGATCAGTGTGCAGTCGACGACCACGCCCAACGCCATGTACACGGTGCTGAGCGGCCCCGACGGGGGCTTCCGCCTCGACAAGCTGGCGCCCGACTCCTACAAGGCGTCGGCGATGCTCGGCATGCCGATGGGCCGCGGCGGCATGCAGCTGCAGTCGAAGATCGTGACCGTGACCAGCGGCGGCGAGACCAAGGTCGACCTCGCGATCGACAAGGGGCCGATCACGGTGACCGTGATCGCCGCGCCCAGCGGCGGCGCCGACGTGAGCGCTGATCAGGTGCGCGGCGCGAGCTGGGTCGTGGCCGGCACCATCACCGCGCATACCGTCGAGCAACTGTCCATGGCCACCGCCGGCGAGGCCGGCCGCTCGGGCATCAACTTCATGCGCGGTGGCCACACGACCTTCGACGACCTGCAGCCCGGGGTCTACACCGCCTGCGCCGCGGCCTTGCCCAAGGAGGTCCCGGCCGGACCGATGGCCGGCCAGGAGTACTTCTCCCGCCACGCCGACAGCCTGCCGGTCGTCTGCAAGCCCCTCACGCTCGCGGCCACGCCGACCGAGGTCACCGTCGAGATCCCGATCGACCTGCCGCCCTTCGACCCGAGCTGAACAACGTCGCGTTCAGACGTAGTGCAGCCAGTGCTCGTGCTTGGTGTCGCCGCCCTTGACGACCGCGAAGAACGACTCCTGCAGCCCGCGGGTGACGTTCCACTCGCCGCGCCCGACCCGGCGATGATCGATCTCGCGGACCGGGGTGATCTCGGCGGCGGTGCCGGTCAGGAAGACCTCGTCGGCGGTGTACAGCTCGTCGCGGGCGATCGCCTCCTCCCGGACCTCGACGCCGCGCTCGCGCAGGAGCTGGATCGAGGTGTCGCGGGTGATGCCGGCCAGGATCGCGCCCGACGTCGGCGGGGTCCGGACCACCCCGTGCTTGACCACGAAGATGTTCTCGCCGGTGCCCTCGGCCACGCAGCCCTGGGGGTCGAGCATGATGGCCTCGTCGAAGCCGCTCTTGAGCGCCATCCGCTTCGACAGCACCGAGGTGACGTACTGGCCGCAGATCTTGCCCTTGTTCATCACCGCGTTGCTGTTGGCGCGGGTGAAGGCCGAGACCATGCAGCGGATGCCCTTCTTGGCGCCGTCCTCACCGAGGTACGCGCCCCACTCGAAGGCCGCGACCAGCGTCCGCACCGGCGGCTCGAACGAGCCAAGGCCGAGCGCACCTGAGCCCAGGTAGATGAGCGGGCGCAGGTAGCAGTACGGCAGCTTGTTGCTGCGCACGACCTCGGCGCAGGCGTTCATGATCTCGTCGCGGGTGTACGCGGGATCGATCGTGCAGATGACCGCGGAGTCGAACAGCCGCTCGATGTGCTCGCGCAGGCGGAAGATCGCGGTGCGGCCGTCGGCCCGTTGGTAGGCGCGGATGCCCTCGAACGCGCCGACGCCGTAGTGCAGGGTGTGCGCCAGCATGTGATCGTTGGCGTCGTCCCAGGGGACGAGCTTGCCATCGACCCAGATGGTGTCGACCTTCTTGATGCCCATGTCGGCTTCGTACCAACCGAATCCCCGGTGATCAAGGTACAGATCCGACGAGGATCGCGCGACCAGCGTGGGACGGCGCGTCATTCGTGTACAGCGCGCGCACAGGCGCCTCCAGCGAGCCGTCTCGCGATGCGTAGCGTGCTACGCACGCGCGTCGACCCGGTGGCGGTCGCGATCACGCGTGATCGAGATCGCGGCATCGGGCCGTGCGTCGGGATCACGTTGTGGCGAGCACCCGCTCGAACGCGGCGCGGATCTCGCGCTGCCAGTGCGCGACCCGGGTCCGCAGCGCGTCGCCGCCGGGGAAGCCGCAGCGCCGCGCCAGCCGGGCGAGCTCGCCGGCGTCGTCGGGCAGGCGGTGGACCGGGCGATCGTGGACCACGCGCAGCCGGTGCTCGATCAGCCGCAGGAAGCGATAGCCCTCCGCCAGCACCTCGAGATCGGCGGCCGGGGCCCGGCCCGCCGCGCGCGCCGCGTCGAGGGCCACCACCGTCGAGGGTGTGCGCAGCCCGGTGTGGGCGTGGCCGTGGACCAGCTGCAGATACTGGGCTGCGAACTCGGCGTCGATGATGCCGCCCTTGCCGACCTTGAGATCGCCGGCGTGGCCGAGCTCGCGCTCGATCCGATCGCGCATCGACGCCAGCTCGCGGGCGATCGCGCGCGGCTCCTGGGCCGGCGGGGTCCACAGCCAGCGGGCGACATCGGCGGCGACCTCGGCGCCGAGCGCGGCGTCGCCGGCCACCGGCCGCAGCTTGATCAGCGCCTGCCGCTCCCACAGCCGCGCGTCGGTGGCGTGGTAGCGCCGCCAGCCCGCGAGCGACGACACCAGCAGGCCGCCCGAGCCGCTCGGCCGCAGCCGGGTATCGACCTCGTACAGCGCGCCGCGCGGGGTCCGGGCGTGCAGACCGGTGACCAGGCGCTGGGCCAGCCGGGTCATGTACTCGACCAGCGGCAGCGGCCGGGCGCCGTCGGACTCGCTGCCGAGGTCATCGACGTCGCCGACCAGCGCGGGCTCGGCGCCGTCGCCACGCGGCGGGCCGGCGTCGTAGACGAAGACGACGTCGAGATCGGCGGCGTAGCCGAGCTCGCGGCCGCCCAGCTTGCCCAGGCCGAGCACCGCCAGTCGGGCCGGCGTGCCGCTCGCGGTCCGGACCACGCCGTGGCGGGCGCGGACCAGCGCGGCGATCCGCTCGAACGCGCGATCCAGGCAGACCTCGGCGATCTGGGTGAGCTCGGCGCAGACGTCGAGCGGCGCCAGCCGGCCGCCGAAGTCGGCGAGCCCGACCCGCAGGACCTGGCCGTTCTTGAACTCGGCGAGCGCGCTCCACGCCAGCTCCTCGTCGCCGGGATCGGCGGCGTGGGCCGTGGCCAGCCGGCGATCGAGGTCGCGCTCGAGGGTGAGCCGGGACGCGCGCGGCGTGGCCTGGCCGACCGCGACCAGCAGATCGATAAGCTCAGGGCGATCGACCAGCGCGCGGGCCAGGTACTCCGACGCGCCGAGCAGCGAGGCCAGCAACCGCAACAGCGGCCGGTTCTCGTCGAGGAGCTGCCACACCGACCAGGTCGCGCCGCGCTTGCCGATGAGATCACCGGCGTGGCGCAGCGCAGCGTCGGGATCGGCCGAGCCGGCGAGCTCGGCCAGCAGCGGGCCGGCGATCGCGGCCGCGGCGCCGCTCGGCGCGGGCGCCCACGGTGACCACGGCCGTCGGCGTGCGCGCTCGAGCTCGCGGGCCGCCGCCGCCGGATCGACGAAGCCGAGCGCGGCCAGCGCCGTCCGCTCCTCGTCGGGCGGCAGCTCGCCGCGGGCCAGCGCCGCGATCTCCGCGAGGCGATCGTCGGCGCCGGGATCGCCGAGGGTCGCGAACAGCCGGGCGACGATCGTGGTGTGCGCGGTCAGGGTCCGCTCGAGCGCGGCGACGTCGGCCTGGCCCAGCCGGCGGGCCAGCACCCCGAGGCCGATCGGCTCGCGCGGCAGCCGCTGGGTCTGCAGCCCGGCGTCGAGCTGAAGCAGGTGCTCGACGTGGCGCAGCCAGCGGTAGGCGCGGTGCAACGCCAGGTGCTCGCCATCGCTGACCAGGCCGGCGAACAGGATCGCGTCGAGCGCGGCCAGGGTGCCGCGGGCCCGCAGCTGCGGATTGTGGCCGGCGTGGATGAGTTGCAGGGCCTGGACGAAGAACTCGATCTCGCGGATGCCGCCGATCCCGTTCTTGACGTCGAAGCCGGCCGCGCTCGAGCCCTCGCTACCCAGCCGGCGGCCGCCGCGATCGAGCTCGGCCTTGATCCGCCGGTTCAAGGCCATGACGTCGTCGATGATCGCCGGCGACGTCAGCCGCGGGTGGACGAACGAGGCCAGGGTCCGCATGACCTCGACGCCGAGCGCGCGGTCGCCGGCGCAGGGCCGGGCCTTGATCCACGCCTGGCGCTCCCACGGTCGGCCGAAGGTCTCGTAGTAGCGCTCGACCTGGGCCAGCGAGTTGGCGATCGCGCCGCGCGAGCCCTCGGGCCGCAGCCGGAGATCGACCCGGAACACCACGTCGTCGTCGGTCGGCTCGCCGAGCGCCTGGCTGACCGCGGTCGCCAGCTTGGCGAAGTACTCGTGCAAGGACAGCCCGCCGGCGTCGCCCGCGTCCGAGGTGTAGACGTAGATGACGTCGACGTCCGAGCTGAAGTTGAGCTCGAGGCCGCCGTGCTTGCCCATCGCGATCACGCACAGCCCGGCCTCGCGCTCGCGGCCGTCGTCGTCGACGAAGCGGGGCGGGCCGTGGCGCGCGCGCAGGCGGGCGTCGTGGAAGCCGATCGCGGCCTCGAAGCAGGCGTCGGCGAGGTGGGCCAGTTCGCGCCCGACCTCGGTGTCGAGCCCCATCGCCAGCTCGCGCGCGCCGAGCCGGACCAGCTCGTCACCGCGACAGCGGCGCAGCGCACGGGCCAGGGCCGGGCTGTCGGCGGCGCCCCCGGCCGCCGTCGCGACCTCGGCGGCGACCACGGCCGCTGGCTTCTCGCGCCGCAGGTAGGGATCGGCCGCGACCCGCCCGAGCCGCGCCGGGTCGCGGGCCAGGAGGGTGGCCAGGTAGGGCGCCCGCCGACAGGCCAGGGTCAAGACCTCGGGCGCCTCGGCGGGAAGCCGGCTCACGTCGACGCCGGCCTCGGCCAGCGCGGTCAGCACGCGCTCGGCCCGGCGCGCAGAATCGTCAGGCTCCGGGGCACCTTCGGCGATCTGGGCCACCAGGTCCGGCCACGGGGTTCTGGACTGTTCAACCATCCTCGCTCGCTGGCTCTCGCTGGGGCCGCGACCATACCTTGACAGGCCGGGGCCGCCGCATTACGTAAGGCTCGGTTTTTTCAAGCCATGCGCGACCTCTACGAAGTCCTGAACGTCCCTCGCGACGTGAGCCCGTCGGACCTGAAGAAGGCCTACTACAAGCTCGCGAAGCAACACCATCCCGACGTCAACCCGGGCGACAAGGACGCCGAGGACAAGTTCAAGGAGGCGGCCTCCGCCTACCAGGTGCTGTCCGACGACGAGCAGCGCGCGCGCTACGATCGCTTCGGCCACGAGGGCCTGCGCGGCAGCGGCGGCGGCGCCGGGCCCGGCGGCTTCGGCAGCGTCGAGGACATCTTCTCGGCGTTCGGCGACATCTTCGGCGACTTCTTCGGTGGTCAGCGCGGCGGCGGTGGCCGGCGGCAAGCCCGCGGCGCCGACCTGCGCGTCGATCTCGAGCTCGACTTCGCCGAGGCGGTGTGGGGCGCGAGCAAGGACCTCAAGCTGTCGCGCGACGTCCCCTGCGTGACGTGCAGCGGCAGCGGCGCCAAGGCCGGCACCAAGCCCGAGACCTGCTCGACCTGCAGCGGGCGCGGCCAGGTCGTGCACAGTCAGGGCTTCTTCATGGTCCAGAGCGTCTGCCCGCGCTGTCGCGGCGAGGGCAAGACGATCAAGGAGCCCTGCGCCGACTGCAGCGGTCGCCGGACCCAGCCCGAGACCAGCACGATGACCGTGACCGTGCCGGCCGCCGACGACGACGGCCAGACCCTGCGCCTGACCGGCAAGGGCGAGACCGCGCCCGAGGGCGGCGGCGCCGGCAACCTGTACGTCGTGCTGCACGTGCGCGGCGACGAGCGGTTCCAGCGCGAGGGCGCCGACATCCTGACCGAGATGCCGGTCAGCTACGTCAAGGCGATCCTCGGCGGCGAGGTCGAGGTCTTCACCCTCGACGACAAGTGCGAGGGCAAGGCCACGATCGAGATCAAGCCCGGCACCCAGCCCGGCGATCACGTGATCCGCAAGGGCGCGGGCGTGCCGCGGGTCGGCAAGCAGGGCCGCGGTGATCAGGTGGTGCGCTGGAAGGTCGAGATCCCGACCAAGCTGACCGCGCGCCAGTCCGAGCTCTTGCGCGAGCTCGCGACCGAGATGGGCGAGGACGTCAAGGCCGAGAAGCGCGGCCTGTTCGGTCGGCTCAAGAAGTAGGCGGCCGCGGCGCCCAGTCGCCGCCGGTCGCCGTCGGCCCGGCGATACCAATGGCGGCCACGCACACCGCTCCCCTTCCGCTGGCCCTCGCGTCCGCGTTCTGCGCCTGCTGACTGCGCCAGGTCCTGGGCGCACCGTCGCTCGCGTGCCGCGGGGAGCGAGCCGGATGAAGCGGTTGCACGCCCCGGTGGATGCGTGACATCGTGAGCCGTCGTGAAGGCGACTCCCGAGGAGCTTGCAGTGTTGGCCGATCGCGTTCGGTTCGTTGGCAGTTCGGAGCACAAGCGCCAGCCGAACCCGCTCGCGAACCCGAAGCTGCGAACCAACGCCTCGGATTGTGACGAAGTGGATCCCACGGTCAGCCACGATCTCGATCGCCTGCTGCGCGTGCTGCGCACCGCGATCTGCCGCGGCCATGTCAGCGGGCCGCGGGAGGGCGACTTCCCGCGCTACGTCCACGGATGGATGCGGCTGGCCGGCGGGGACCGCGGGCTGTTTCGTGGTCGGCTGACCAACCGCGACCAGGGCATCTACAAGGGGTACTTCGAGCGGATCGATCAGGTGCCCGAGCTGGCGTACATGAGACTCGTCGATGGCGGCGAGTGGTCCGGGGTCATCGAGTGACGCTTCAGTTCGACATCAACTGGCTCGACGCGCCGGGCGTGGAGGGACCTGACGCCCATGTGTGGGCCGACCTCGGCGTGTCGCTCGGCGGGCGGCCCCTGGATGCCGTCGATGTCCGCGACCGGCTGCTGCGACCGCGCTTCGCCACCTCGCTGCTCCCGCTGGCCGAGTGGGTCATCGCCGCATGGCCGCGGTTGACCGAGGAGCGCGCGGGGCCGAGTCCTGGCGCCGGGGCAGCTCATGGTTGGGCGAGTCATCACGACCTGCGCTTTGGCCGGGGCGGAGGTCCGATGCCCAGCGTCGAGATCCGCCGTCTGAGCCGCGACCACATGCGGCTGATGGCCCACGAGGACGCGGCGCGTGCCCCCGGCGTGAGCCTCAGCTTCTATCAGAACGTCGAGGTGCTCGCCCCGACCAGCTCCGTCATCCGCGAGCTGGCCCGGATGGTCGAGGTCGTCCTCGACCGGTTGCGGTCGCGAGACCCCTGGTTGTTCGAGGACTTCTCCACGGCCTGGAGCGCGGCATGCTCGCCACACGCCCTCGCCGCCGGCCGACTCGGGTTCTCGGGCGAGCGGCTGGCAGCGCTCGAGGACGACGACCGCGCGGCTCTCGATGTTCTCGCTCGCGACGCCCGCCTGATGGCGATCTGCGAGGCGCTGGCGGGGCCAGGTGTCGTCGCGCGCCTGGACGTCGCGCGAACGGTGGCGGCGGTGCTACCAGGCGCCGACGTCCTCGCACCGGAGTCGGAGGCGTGGCGGCGCGTTCGGGTCGGGACCGCCAGCGACGCACCTTGGACCGTCGGCTGGACGGCCGCCAGTCAGTTTCGGGACAAGGCGAGCATGTCACCGCTGGCGCCCCCCGGCGGGCGACTGCCCGACCTGCTCGCGTCACAGTTCGCCTGGCCGGTCGAACGGCAGCTGATGTCGATGCCCACGCGCGTGCGCGGCCTCGACATGATCACGGTCACCGCCGCAGGCCGCTTGCCGCTGTCCGTCACCGCGGTCACGGCGCCCGAGGCGCGCCGCTTCCGTCTCGCCAAGTCGCTCTACTTCGCCCTTTGTGGCGACGGTGCGCCCGGCTTGGTCGTCGATTCGGTACGGATGCCCCGCCACAGCGAGGCCAACGCGTTTGCCGCCGAGCTCCTGGCGCCTGTCGCCTTCGTGTCCAGCCATGCCCCGAGCGACCGGACCTGGGAGCCCGAGGACATCACCCGGGTGGCCACCGCCTGCGCGGTGGATCCACGGGTCGTCGAACACCAGATCGAGAATCGCGGCCTCGGCCTGCTGGCGGGCTGACGACCCGCCCGCCAGCACGGCCCGCCCGTCGACGATCCGTGTGCCCGGCTACGCGTCGAATGGGAACCGTGGAGCACCTCATGGAGCCCTGGGGTTCTGACGGCGTCCTTTTTCATGACCTCGCCGCGAACACCGCGCGTTTCTGGCTCAAGGCCTCGATGTGGCTCGCTCAGCGGCATGGCTTGCACAGCATGGCGACGCGTTCGGCCGATGAGTGGGACGAGATCAGGGCGCGCCTGAAGCGCGACTACGAGGCCAGGTTCGCCCGTGGGAGCAACAACTACGGCGGCACCGTGGTGCGCCTCGATCGGCAGACGGTCGACGCGATCCTGGATATTCCATGGCCGGATCTGGGCCGGGTCGTCGAGGGGACCGTCGAGCTGGCGCGGCTGAGGCTGGCCGAGCTTGAGCGCCAGCCGCTGCCCGATCTCGAGGGCGTCCCGGAGGCCGTCATCGCGTCCCTGGACGATCTTGGCGTCCATGCGCGTGACGTGCTCCCTCAAGGGATTCGCAGCCTGTGGCTGCTCATCGCGCGCAACGCGGTGTCCGCGGCCGAGTCTGTTCGCGCCGAGTTGAACGCCATCACCGGCCAGCTCTACGGCGAATCGCAGCGGCGGGTCAGTTCATCTCGGCGCGCTCGGCCAGCTTTTCGAGGACCTCGTCGACGAAGTCGTCGGGCGGCACGAACTCGTAGTGCTCGTCGGTCTCGCGGGTCGGCAGGGTGCGGAGGTGGCCGTCCTTCCACCAGTACAGGTGGGGCGAGATCGATCCCGGGCCCTCTGCGCACAGGTTGGCGGCCATCACCACCATCGCGTCGATCGCGCGCAGCGCGGACGGGTCGACGATCGCGTGCCAGATCAGCGTGTGGCGGTTGGGCACCGCGGCGATCGCGCCGAACGGCGACTCCTCACCGAGGAAGTCACCGAGCAGCAAGAGGTTCGACGCGACGAAGAAGCTCTCGCCGGTCATGGCCTTGACCGTCGCGCCGGTGACGTCGACGTCCTCGATCGGGTGGCGCTCGGTCCGGCGCTGGTTGGCCAGGGCCTGGTAGTACAGCTCGTCGGGAGCCACCGCCCACTTGCCCAGCGACTCAGCGGCCACCGTCACCACGTTCGACGGCAGGTCGTAGCAGAGCACCGCGGTCAGGTCCTCGGCGGTGTCGCGCAGCACGAACTGCTCGTTGCCGGGATCGAAGGTGTCGCGCGGGTACAGGCGTAGCTTCAGGTGCGGGCGGGCCAGCGCCAGGTCGGCGCCGAGCTGACCGGCCAGCTCGCGATCGCCGCGGCCGGCGACCAGCGCCGCGAAGTGCGAGGTGATGACCTGACCGTAGGCCTCGGTGCCCGCGGCCCGGCACATCTGGGCGAGGTTGGTCAGGCCGAGGGCCTCGTCCTCGTCGCTGCCCCAGCGCGCCCACAGCACGCTGTCGTCGACCCGGTAGGGCAGGCTGCGGCGGGTCAGTTCGGCGTCAAGCGCGTCGACGAACGCCCGCCACTCGCCGTCCTCGAGGAACCGGGCCCAGTCGGGGCGACGCGCGGGATCGAGGCCCTTCACCGGCGCCCGATCAGTCCAGGAAGAACGCCGACACCGTCATGAGGTCGGCGCGGGCGGTGAAGGTGGGCTTGCCCTGGTAGAGGGCGCAGCACTGGGCGGTGTGCAGGTGCGGGAACGCGGGCCGGCCGAGGACGTAGGCGCCCAGGCCGCTGATGCCGGGCTCGTGGCCGATCACGGCGACTGCTGCGCCGAGCGCGGCGAGCTGCTCGGCGGCGCGGCGCGGGTGGCAGCCAGGGGCGAGGGCCGGCAGCACCCGGACCTCACCGAGGAAGTCGAGGCCGCTGGCGAGCAGCTCGGCGGTCTGGGTCGCCCGCGGCAACGGCGAGGTCGCGATCGCGTCGAGCTCGACGCCCTGCTCGCGCAGCAGCCGGGCCAGCCCGCGCGCGGCCTCTCGCCCGCGCAGCGACAGCCAGCGGTCGTGGTCGCTGCCGGCCACGTCCTCGGGGACGGCGTCGGCGTGGCGGATCAGGTAGAGCTTCACGGCGATCGCGGGGCGAGCCCCGATCGAGAGCATCCCGTGAGCGCGGACTCGCTGTCAACGCACCGTCGCGGACGTCAGCGTGGCGCTGACCTCGCTCAGGGCTTCGGGATCAGGTCGGCCGGGATCGGGTTGGGCATGACCGGCACCCGCTGGTCGTACAGCCACGTGTAGGCGAAGAACGACGCCAGCACGCGCTTCGAGTAGTTGCGGGCCTGATCGTCGACGATGCCCTCGATGAACTCGTCGGCCGGCCAGGTGCCGCGCAGCTTGAGCATGCGCTTCACCGCGCCCTCGCCGGCGTTGTAGGACGGCGGCACCAGGTGGGCGAACCCCTTCCACTGCTGGAACAGGAAGCCGAGGAACCCACTGCCGATGGTGACGTTCTTCTCGGGGTCGCGCAGGTTGTCGCGGGTCGGGGCGATGCCGGTGCCCTTGGCGAACCGGGTCGCGGTCGAGTTGATCATCTGGGTCAGGCCGATGGCGTTGGCGTAGGACTCGGTCAGCGGATCGAACGCGGACTCCTCGCGGACGATCGCCTGCAGCATCGCGACCGGCGCGCCGTTGGCGGCGGCGTGCTTGGCCAGCAGCGGATAGAACGCCGGCGGGTACGCGATCCGCCAGCGGGCGCGGTTGCCGCCGATCGGCCACTGCCGCTTGTAGTCGAGGATGTGCCAGCGGGTCGGCCAGTGCGAGGTCGCGTAGCGACCGGCCCGGTCGTAGAGCCAGCACATCGCCCACAGCTTCTCGATGGTGTCGGGATCGTCGACGCGCTTCTTGCCGGCCGGGGCGGTCAGGCCGAGGCCGCGCAGCTCGGCGTCGGCGGGATCGCCGAGGCCGAGGCGGATGAACGTGACCGCGCGCGCAAACGCAGCGGTGGCGTACTCGGGGCGGGCCTTGAAGGTGAACGCCGGCGCCGCCGGATCGAAGCCGGGCGGATCGGCGGTGATCTCGGCGAGCAGGGCCTGGTGGCGGACGGGTGCGCTCTCGGCCAGCCGGTTGAGCGCGAGCATCGCGTAGTAGCTGACCGGGTAGCGCCGGACCGCGTCTTCCCACGACCGGACCGCGCCGTCGGCGTCGCCGCTGCGGGCCCGGGCCCGGCCGATCCAGTACTGCGGCTGGCCCTCGGCCCAGTAGTTGTCGTCGATCGGCGCGGCCGTGATCTGCTGCTGCCAGTAGCCGATGGCCTTGCCGTCATCGCCGGCGCGGTAGGCGCGCCAGCCCAGCCGCCACAGCGCCTCGGCCTTCATGTCGCCGTTCGGGTACTTCACCGGCAGCGACTCGAGCGTGGCGGTGACCTTGGCGTCGTCGCCGAGATCGGCCCACTCCTCGGCCTCGCGCAGCAGCGCGTCGTCGGCGTAGCTGTGGTCGGCGGAGACCGCCTGCGCGGCCTGGTAGCGAGCGACCGCGGTCTGGTGATCGCCGTTGTAGGCGTACGAGCGGCCGGCCTGGTAGGCGCTGCGGACCTGGAGATCGACGTCACCGGCGGTGGCGCAGGCGGCGCTCGCGTCGTCGAAGCCGGGGGCCGCGCCCTTGCGATCGCGGGCCTTGAACAGGCTCTGGGCGTGGTGGTACGCGGCGACGCAGCGCTCGGCCGCGGTGATCTCGGGCCGGGCCAGCGCGGCGGCGAAGTCGGCCGCCGACTCCGGGTTGCGCATGGCGTCGAAGTAGACCTTGCCGCGCGCGATCAGCTCGGTCGCGGTCAGGGGCGCGAGCGCCGCGGCGCCGTCGGCGGTGCGGCCCAGCGCGGTCAGGCGGGCCTGGGCCTTGGCGGCCCACGACGACAGCGGATCGTCGATGGTGATGCCGCGGTAGGTCGCGATCCGCTCGGCGAGGGTCGTGGGATCGACCAGGCCGTCCTGGGCCTCGGCCAGGCGGAAGCGGGCCTCCGAGCGGCGCGGCCCGCCGGGCCGCTCGGCCAGGTAGGCGCGGTAGTGGGCGACGATCGGGGCGGGGTCGCCGGCGCCGCGCAGCAGGTCGCCGATCAGCAGCGCGGCGTCGGCGCCGGCGGTCGAGTCGGGCAGGACGGCGCGGGCCAGGGTCAGCGCGGTGGTCGGGTCGTGGGCGAAGAAGCGGGCGCGCGCCTCCTGGTAGCCGATCCAGTCGCCGAGCGCGGGCAGGGCGACGTGGGCGCGCGCGAGATCGTCGGCGGCGGCCGGCCAGCGACCACGCTCGCCCTCGGCCAGCCCGGCCAGCAGCGCGGCGTGCCCGCGCCCGCCGACGTCGGCGAGCGGGAGCGCTTGCTCGATCGCCGTGAAGCCGTCGGCGGCGGCCGCCCAGTCCGCGAGAGCGAACCGGGCCGCGGCGGCCTGGCCGGCACCGTCGGTGAAGTAGGACTGCGCGAGGTCCTCGGTCAGGGTGGCGACCGGCGGGCCCGGCGGGGGTGGCGGCGCTGGCGCGACCGTGCCGTCCGCGATCGGTGGTCCGGCAGCGGCCTGGGCGTCGCGGATGGGCGCGACGGGCGGCGGGGCGTGCGCGGTGCCACGGCAGCCTCCCGAGCACCCGAGGAGGGACGCGATCAGGATCGAGCACGAGCCGACGAGCGAGCCCCACCGGCCGTCGCCCGGGGATGGCGCTGGCTCGGAGCGGGGCCCGGTTAGCATGGGTCGGCGCATGGGTGGACCCTAACAACGCGGATCGGCAGCGGCAAATTCCCCGTCGAGCCCGGGGCCCCGAATCCGGATCCGATCCGAGACCGATGCCGAGCCGGGGGTCAGCTCGCGACCTGGTTGCGGCCGCGATCCTTCGCGACGTAGAGCGCGCGGTCGGCGGCGGCGATCAGCTGATCGGCGGTCATGTCGTCGGTCGGATCCGAGCCGGCGACGCCGACCGAGACCGTGACCGAGATCGCCGGGCCGCCTTCGACCGCCACCGCCAGCTCCTCGATCGTGTGGCGCAGGCGCTCGGCCAGGTGGAGCGCCGCCTCGCGCGAGATCGAGCGCGAAAGCACCACCAGTTCCTCGCCGCCGTAGCGGGCGACCACGTCCTCGTTGCGGACCGCGCGCTGCAAGGCGGCCGAGACCTCGCGCAGCACGGTGTCGCCGGCGAGGTGGCCGCGCTCGTCGTTGACCCGCTTGAAGTGGTCGACGTCGAGCATGAGCAAGGACAGCTGGGTGCCGTGGCGCTTGGCGAACCGCAGCTCGGCGTCGAAGCGCTCGTCGAAGTAGCGCTTGTTGTAGAGGCGGGTCAGCGGATCGCGCAGCGCCGACTCGATCATCCGTTCCTGGTACGAGTCGTCGAGCGCGTCGTGGAACGTGAACTTGAGGATCGTGCTGCGGCCGAGCTGGATCTTGTCGCCGTCGACCACCCGGGTCGGGGTCCGGACCCGGACGCCGTTGACGAACGTCCCGTTGCGGCTGCCGAGATCCTCGACGATGTAGTCGGCGGCCTCGCGCCGGATCCGGGCGTGGGTGCGTGACACGCCGTCGTCCTCGAACGACAGCTCGGCCCGCTGGCTGCGGCCGATCATCAGCTCGGTGCGGTCGACGTGGAACACCGCGCCGACCCGCGCACCCGACAGCACGAGCAGACAGGCCCGGTCACGCCGGGTCGCCTTGGGCGACGGCTGCTCGCTCTCGTGGGTGACGTTGGTATCGGTATCCCAGTCGGACACGTGCGCCCATCGTACCAGCCTCGGCGCCCGGCGTGGGCATTCGACGGGTAGCGGACGGCGCCTTGCGCGGGTCTCACGTCGTTCTCACGTCCGCGAGCGTCCGTCTGTCACCGGGTGACCGGTCGTGTCACCCGGGGGGGGCCATCCGCCGGAATCAGGGTGCCGGGACCAGCACCAGCGACGGATCGTCGAGCCGCGCGATCCAGGCGGCGATCGCGGCCCTTCCTCGACCGTCGAAGGCGACCGCCCGGACGGCGCCACCCAGTCGGATGGCGGGCGCCCCGTCGAGCCGCAGCTCGCGGCCGGACACCACGACCCGGTGGAGCGCGAGCGGGGCGGGGCCGACCCTCAGCGCCGGGACGGTCAAGGCCCAGCGCTGGTCGCTGCCGCTGGCGACCACCAGTCCGTCCTGCCAGCTCAGCCCGGTGATCGGCCGATCGTCGAGCTGCAGGCACTGCAGGAGGGCGCCGTCGGCGAGCCGGCGCAGGCACAGCGCGCCGTCGGCGTCGGCGATCACCAGCCGTTCCCCGGGGACCGCCAGCAGCGCGGTCACGGGCGCGCCGGTCGGCCACTCCGCCACCACCCGGCCGTCGGTCAGGGCCAGCCCGCGGACCCGACGATCGGCGCCGCCGACCCAGGCGAGGTCGCCGGCGACCGCCAGGGCGTCGAGGTCGCGCTCGGCCGGGCCGAGGTCGAACCGGCCCAGCGCCCGGCCATCCGCCGCCCGGACGATCAGCGCGAACCGCTCCTCGAGCTCGATCGAGACCACCCGCGCGTCGCTGGCAAACCCGACCGCGTAGGCCAGGCTGCCCCGGGCCAGGACCTGGCTGCCCGACGGCAGGGTGATGGCGGGTGCGCGGGCGCCGCAGCCGGCCGCGACCACGGTGGCGAGCGCGACCCGCAGGTACCGGCGGAACGGCGGAGGATCGACCACGCCGGTTGCTCAGGCCCGGCTGGCGATCCAGGTCGCAAGGTCGACCAGCGGACCCGGGCCGCCGACCGCGAGCGCGATCGCCGCCGCCTCGCCGGCCAGCTCGGCGATCCGCCCGGCGGCCGCCGCGGCGTGCTCCGGCAGGTCGCCGTCGTCGCGATCGTCGGCGTGCTGGAACGCGATGCCGAGGGCCAGGCCGTAGCGAGCGAGCCGCTCGCGGGTCACCGCGCCCGCGCCGGCCGCGATCGCGCCCAGTTCGGCAGCGGCGGCGAACAGCGCGCCGGTCTTGCGGGCGTGCAGCTCCTCGACGGTGGCGAGGTCCCCGGGGCCGGCGCCGTGGCCGATCAGCTCGAGGTCGAGGGCCTGCCCGGCCAGCAGCTCGAGCGGTCCCGCCCGGCCGGCCAGGGTCGCGACCGCAGCGGCCGCGTTCGGCCCCAGCTCGGCGAGGCAGCCGAAGGCCATGGTCAGCAGGCCATCCCCGGCCAGGATCGCGATCGCCTCGCCGAACGCGACGTGGACGGTCGGGCGTCCGCGCCGGACGACGTCGTCGTCCATCGCCGGCAGGTCGTCGTGGACCAGGGTGTAGGCGTGCAGCAGCTCGAGGGCCGCGGCCGCCGGCAAGGCACCGGACGCGTCGCCGCCGCAGGCCTCACACGCCGCGATCACCAGCGCCGGCCGCAGCCGTTTGCCGGGCCCGGTGGCGGCGTAGCGCATGGCCTCGACCAGCCGGCCGTGGTCGCGGGCCGGGCTCGCGAGCCGGCGGTCGAGCTCGGCGTCGATCGCGGGCCGGACCCGATCGAGGAACGCCCGGACGGCGGCCGGCGCGGCGCGGGGATCGAGGGTGGCGGGCGCGGGCGGGCCGGTCATGACGTCGGCGGTTGTAGCAGCTCGCGCACCCGGGCGACGAGGGCCCGTCCGTCGATCGGCTTGGCGAAGAACCCGACCGCGCGGCAGGCCAGGCCGGCCTCGATGTCCTCGGGCGCCGACCGCCCCGACACGAACAGCACCGGGATCGAGCGCCAGGCCTGGTTGCGCTTGAGCGCGCGGCACAGCTCGTAGCCGTCGATCCACGACATGTTGACGTCGAGCAGGATCAGCGCGGGGCGATCGACCTGCAGCGTCGACACCAGGCGCAGGCCGCTGGTGGCCTGTGCGACCGCGAAGCCCGCGCGATCGAGCAGCGCGGTCAGGTAGTCGAGGACCTCGCGATCGTCGTCGACCACCGCGATCAGCGGGCGGCCGGTCGTGGTCACGGCGGGTCGGTGGCCGCGAGGTCGAGCGGCACTGCCTGCGTGCCGCCCGCGATCAGCAGCTCCACCCGACGCTCGGCACCGTCGAGCAAGCCGTGGCCACGCTGGGCCAGCGCCACGCCCTCCTCGTAGACCGTCAGCGATTCCTCGAGCGAGAGGTTGCCGCTCTCGAGCCGCTCGACCACCTTGCGCAGTCGCGCCAGCACCGCGTCGAACCCCTCATCGGGGCGCGCCTCAAGGTCCACCATGGCCACAGCATAGCGCCCCGCGCCGGCCGGCGTCACCGCCACCGCGCGCCCGGCCGTGCCCCGACGAGATCACACCTGAAAGCAGTGATCGGCGATTCCCGCTTGACGAACGCGGAGTTGGGTTGAAAATGAAAGCCATGACCGGGTCGGCCGAGTTCCGCAATTCCGACGCCCGCCAGCTCAAGGAGCGCTGGAAGGTCTACCTCGAGACCCGCCGGCTCAACACCACCGCCCAGCGCGAGATCATCGTCGACCTGTTCCTGAAGACGCCCGACCACGTCTCGATCGACGAGCTCCTGGCCAAGGTCCGCCGCCGCCATCAGCGGGTCGGCTACGCCACCGTCTATCGCACCCTCAAGCTGCTGGTCGACTGCGGCCTCGCGATGGAGCGCCAGTTCGGCGACGGCCAGGCCCGCTTCGAGGTCGCCGGCGCGCACCACGACCACCTGATCTGCGCCCGCTGCAACCACATCCTCGAGTTCGAGGACGACGAGATCGAGCGGCTGCAGGAGCGGATCGCGCAGCGGCTCGGCGGCTTCACAGTGATCCGCCATCGCCACGAGCTGTACGCGCTGTGTCCCAAGGCCCGCGGCGTCGACGATCGCTGCCCCGGCGGTGCGCTGTGACCGTTCCGTGTGGCAAGCTGACCGCTTGACCGCCGTCGCCTCCACGAGCCCGCGTCGCCTCGCCGGCGCCCTGATCGCCGCGAGCTTCCTGACCGGCGGGCTGCTCGCGTGTGGCGGCGGTGGTGGCGCCACCGGGCCCGACGCGGGCTCCGCGATCGACGCCGGGCTCGACGGTGCGGCCTGCAACCCCGATCGCCCGGTCGCGACCGCGCCCGACATCTTCATCGGGCCCGCCGATCTCGAGCGCCAGGTCGGGGTCCAGATCGACGGCGCGACCCGCTCGATCGATCTGCAGATGTACGCCTTCACCCGCGACGGCATCGTCAACAAGCTGATCG
>JAYVSF010000824.1:0-1862 GCA_043775605.1 Myxococcales bacterium | reverse complement strand
GTGGGGGCGCCGGCCACGCGCCGGCGGGGGACGACCAGGCCGCGCGCCAGGATCGCGGTCGCCAGGACGACGGCCGCGGCGGTGGTGATCGCGAGCGGCGCGGCCAGCCCGGCGGCGCGGCCGACGACCTGGCCGCCGTCGACGGCGAGGGCGTGCGCGACCGGATCGTCGCCGGCGGCGTGAGCCCAGCCGTCGCGCGCAGCGGTGGTCAACGCGCCCGCGGTGGTGGTGATCGCCGCCGCGGCCGCGGCCAGCCCGCCAGTGAGCGCGAGCGCCGCGGTGGTCGCGGGGCTGGTGAGCACCAGGCCCGCGCGGCGCGCGAGGTCGAGGCGGCGAGCGGTGGGCGGCAGCGCGCGATCCACGGTGAACCGCAGGGTAGCGGACCGGTCCGACGTCGGCGCTCGGGCTCGGACTCGGATCCGGATCCGGATCCGGATCCGGATTCGGGCTCCGACTCGGATTCGGGCTCGGATCCGGATTCGGGCTCGGATCCGGATTCGAATTCGGGCTCCGAGCCTGGGCCGGGGCGCGGTCACCCTCGTCGTGTACAGTGCCGCCTCGTCATGGCGCTCGTCACCAAGGCTGTCATCCCCGCTGCCGGGCTGGGTACCCGGTTCCTGCCCGCGACCAAGGCGGTGCCCAAGGAGATGCTGCCGATCGTCGACACGCCGACGATCCAGCTGGTGGTCGACGAGGCGGCGCGGGCCGGTATCCGCGACGTCGTGCTCATCAACGGCCGCGGCAAGGGCGCGATCGAGGACCACTTCGATCACGCCTACGAGCTCGAGCACACGCTGCGCGCGCGCGGCAAGACCGGCGAGGCTGACGCCCTGGCCGCGATCGCGGGCCTGGTCCGCCTGCACGCGATCCGCCAGCTGCGGCCGGCCGGGCTCGGCCACGCCGTGCTGTGCGCGCGGCCGGCGATCGGCGACGAGCCGTTCGCGGTCCTGCTCGGCGACGACCTGATCGACGACGACGGTCGTCCGGGGATCGGACAGCTCATCGACGTCCACGCCGCCACCGGCGCCGCGGCGATCGCGGTCATGGAGGTGCCACCGGGCCAGGAGCACCTGTACGGCATCGTCGCCGGCGACTGGGACGGCCGCCACCTGCACATCCGCGAGCTGGTCGAGAAGCCGGCCGCGGGCACCGCGCCGAGCCGGTGGGCGATCGTCGGCCGCTACGTGCTGCCGCCCGCCGTGTGGCCGTTGCTCGAGGCGACCCGGCCCGGGGTCGGCGGCGAGATCCAGCTCACCGACGCGCTGCGCGGACTGGCGGCGGCGCCGGCCGGGCTGCTCGGGGTCCAGCTCACCGGCACCCGCCACGACGCCGGCGATCGGCTTGGCTACCTGCGCGCCAACCTGGCCTACGCCCTCAAGCGGCCGGCGCTGCGCGAGCCGGTGCTCGCGCTGCTGCGCGACCTGCTCGCCACCCACGAGCCTCGCTCGACGTGAGCGTGCGGCGAGCCCGAACCCGATGACCGACAGCGTGCGCCACTGCGAGGTCGCGGTCGCGCTGCCGGCCCCGCGGACCTACACCTACCGGGTGCCGGCGGCGCTGACGCGTGCGATCGTCGTCGGTGCGCGGGTCACCGTTCCGTTCGCCGGGCGCAAGGTCGCCGGCGTCGTCACGGTCGCGCCGGCCGCGCCGCCGGCCGAGGCCATCGAACTCGCCGACGTCGCCGCGATCACTGGCGCGTCGGTGCCGGCCGAGCTGGTCGCGCTCGGGCTGTGGGTCGCCGACTACTACGAGGCGCCGCCGGGTGAGGCCTTGCGGCTGGTGGTGCCGGCCGGCGCCGGCTCGGCGACGACGACGGTGATCCGGCTGACCGACCTGGGCCGGGCGGCGCTCGACGGCCAGGG
>JAYVSF010000823.1:0-3343 GCA_043775605.1 Myxococcales bacterium | reverse complement strand
GACGACGACGACGACGACCTCGACGACCTCGACGACGAGCCCGGTCCCGGCCCGGCGCTGAACTAGCAGCCTCTTCCGCCAGTCCTGACGTTGAGGGGGCCGGTGGGCTGGATCCGGCCGGCGGGCCGGTGGTACATCCGCGACCATGGCTCGTGCGCGAGACCGCGCGCCGTCGCAGAACGCTTACCGCGGCACGGTCGGGGCAACCCGCACAGCGTTCCTTCACGTCACCTTGCCCGGCGGCGACCTCGTCGCGACCCGGGTCTACCTCGGGGTCGACGTCATCGCCGACCCGGAGCTCGGCCAGCGGCTGCTGGCCGACGATCCCGAACGCGGGATCAACGTCGTCCACGACGGCGACGGGCCACCGCTGCCGCTGACGGTGCCGGTCGTCTACCACGATCCCGCGGCCGAGATCCTCGCGCTGGTGGCGGCCCCCGGCGACCGCCATCGCGAGCTCGAGCTGCGCGCCAAGCTGCTCGCCGAGCTCGCCGCCGACGTCGGCCACGCGGTGCCGGCCTACGTCCGCGACGCCGCGGTGGTGTTCGGGGCGGCCGGCCTGCGCGCCCACCTCGAGGCCCTGGCCGAGCGCTCGGTCGCGTCGCAGCGCAGCGCCGAGCACGGCCGCGATGTCGAGCGCGATCGCGCGGTCGGCGATCGCCGCCGGGTCGAGCTCGGTGGCCGCGAGGCCGAGGTCGAGCGCCGGACCACCGAGCTCGATCAGCGCGAGACCACGCTGGCGCGTCGGCAGAGCGAGGTCGAGGCCCAGGAGGCCGACCTGATCCGCCGACAGCACGAGATCGAGGCGGCGCACGCCGACCTCGCCCGTCGCTGGCACGAGCTCGAGGTCACGCGCTCCGAGCTGACCGCCCGCGGCAGCGCGCTCGACCAGGCCCTCGAGCACGCGCGGACCACGCCGGTGCGGATCATCCGCAGCACCGACCTGCCGCCCGCCGAGCCACCGCGCGCCTCACGGGCCAGCGAGCCGCCCGCGGTCGTGGTCATCCCGCCGCGCAGCGGCCGCGCCAGCCAGCCGCCGGTGACGGTCCCCGCGATCATCCCCGAGCTCGCGCCGATCCCGAGCCCGCGGCCCGCGCGACCCGGCTCGGGCAGCATCACGATCCCGCCGCTGCCGCACGCGGTCGAGGTCCAGACCGAGGCCACAACGATCGCGCCGTCGGTCCACGAGCTCGGCCTGGCCGACCGCAGCGCCGCCGAGGCACCCGCCGCCGCCGAGGCGCCCGCCAGCGGCGATCCGATCGAGACCGCCGAGACCACCAACCCCTTCGAACTGCTCGAGCCGCGCGCCGAGTCGGCCGGCACGCCCGAAACGCCCGAGACACCCGCGGCTGCCGGGCCTGCCGAGATCCCCGAGCCGCCCGAACCGGTCGACCCGCTGCCGTCGTCGGCCGACCCGCTCACCACCGTCACCACCGAGCTGCCCGCCGACCGCGGCCGGCCTCCGGTCCGGTTCCGGCCCGGCGAGCCCGACGCTCGCCTCGCGCTCGAGGACGGGGTCACGCGGCTGTGGCTGCGAGTGCCGGCTGCGAGCGCCGCGGCGCTGGCCCACGGCCCGCTCGACGTTCGCCTCCAGCTCCACCGCCGGCCCGAGCACGCCGTGATCACGCTGGTGGTCGGCACCCCGCACGCGGTCCGCGGCCTGGGCGAGCCCCACCGCGTCCTGGCGATCGTCGATCCGACCAACGACGGCGATCGCCGCTGGCTGGCCCGGCTCGAGCAGGAGTTCGTCCTCGACGTCGAGCTGTGGACGGACGATCGCTGCCTGCGCCGGGTCCGCCTCGACGCGCCGCTGGCCGACAACGCCCGCTTCGTCGCGCGCGCCGCCAGCGATCACCAGCGCGGCCTGCCGGGCGGTGGCACCGCGCTGGCGTCGGCCATCGCCGCGATCACCGCGCCCGATCACGACCTGCTCGGGCTCCACCACTCCGAGCACGCCGAGCTGCGCATCGACAAGCTCCAGAGCCTGGCCACCGCCAACCAGATCCGCCGCGCGCTGGCCATGGCCCGCCGCTTCTCGCGGCCGATCCGCGAGGACTACCTGGTCACGGTCCGTGGCTTCCCCTTGCTGCGCTGGACCGCGCTGCGCCGGGCGGTGCTCGCGCGCACGATCCGCTTCGGCCTGTGGATGGGCTCGGACCTCGCCCAGGTCGCGATCGCGCAGGGCCTGGCGACCTCGCCGGCCGACCTCTGGCTGCGCCTCGATCAGGGCTTCGCCGGCCTGCTCGCCGACGCCGCTGCCAACGATCTCGATCCCGACGCGATCGAGGACAACCGCGCGGCGCTGGCCCAGGAAGCGAGCGCGCTCGGCCTGACCGGCGGCGGTGGCGTGGTCGCCAGCGACGGCGACGCCTTCGCCTCGGGCACGATCGCGCCCAAGGCTAGCCGGCCGCCGCTCGAGGGGACGACCATCGCCGAGCTGATCGCGATGCTCGACGATCGGCCGCGCCGCCTCGAGGCTGCGATCGAGCTGTGCACCCGCCGCGATCCGGCGGCGATCCGGCCGGTGATGGCGGCGGTGCGGCGGATGAGCCGGGCCGAGGCGGTCCGGGTGCTCGGCTCGATGGTGAAGTTCGGGCCGGCCGCCGCGCCGGCGCTCACCGCCGGCCTGGCCAGCTCGAAGGCCTTCCTCCGTCACGGCTGCGCGCTGGCCCTCGCGCTGCTGCGCAGCGAGGAGGGCACCGAGGCGGTGATCGACGTGCTGCTGTCGGAGCCGACCGAGATCTGGCGCGAGATCGCGCGCGCCATCGGGCAGGTCGGACCGGCGGCGCTGATGCCGCTGGCGGCGCGCCTCGGGCGCATGGGCGACCGGGCCTCGGCCAGCACCCGAGAGCGGCTGGCGTGGGCGATGGCCCACGTCGCGGTCCGCGGCGGCAAGGCCGCGGTCGAGACCCTGGCCCACGGCTCGAGCGCGGTGGCGCCGGTGGCCCGGATGGCGATGGAGCGGCAGGTCGCCGCCGCGCAGGACGATGTCGCCCTGCGCGAGGGCCCGGCCCGCGACGTCACCGTCAACCGCGCGTTCTCGCGCCGCTTCCTCGAGGCGGCCGGCCGCAGCGACGAGCGCCCGGCGGCCAGCCCGGACGCCTCCGGTCCGACCGAGCTGCTCGACGACGCCGATCTCATGATCGACGTCGACGGCGAGCTGGGGGCCGAGCCGGCCGACGAGCTCGACGAGAGCGACCTGATCGCCGACTAGCGAGCCTTGGCGAGCGATCCACAATGACTCTGGGCGTGCGGGGTCACGCGTGGAGGTACGGGGTCTGCCTTCCTCGGCTCGCGGTACATGCAGTGCCGTACAGGCTCCCGGATCGGCGCCCGAAGTCCG
>JAYVSF010000822.1:0-6146 GCA_043775605.1 Myxococcales bacterium | reverse complement strand
GCGGCGCGGGTGCGTGGGTCGGTCGCGGCGCCATCGCCGGCGAGCTCGAGCGCGAGCCGCAGCCGCTCGCGAGCCGCTCGCAGCGCCCGCCCGACCTCGGCGACGTGCAGCGCGGGTGCCTCGGTCACCGCGGGCCGCGCCGCGGTCAGCGCCACCACGGCGGCGCGTTCGCGCTCGACCAGCCGGGTCCCGAGGTCGGGCGTCGGCGTCCGTCCGGCGCGGGCGTGGTGGGCGAGCGCGGCGAGCGCGGCCGCGCGGACCTCGTCGTCGTCGTCCTCGGCCAGGGTCGACAGCAGCCGCCCGGGCGCGCTGGCCGCAACCCGGGCTCGCGCGATCGCGGCCCGCTGCGCGGGTGCGAGCAGCGGCAGCTCGGCGTGCAGGTTGCGCCCGCTCACGTCGTCGAGGCTCGCGATCGCGCGGGCGGCGTCGCGCTCGCCCGCGGTCAGCGCGGCCAGGACCGCGGCGACGCTCGGGTCGCCCCCGGCCGTGGCGGCGATCAGCCCTTGTCGTCGGCGCTCACCGCCGGCGGCCAGCGCGTCCGCGACCGCGACGTCGTAGCGCTCGCCGGCGCGCCCGACCAGCGCGGCGGCCCGGGCCCCGTCGTCGGCGACGAGCGCGGCGGCCGCGGCCTCGCGCGCGATCGGATCGGCTATCGTCGACGGCGCGATCGGCTCGTCGATCGCCACCGGCGCGGCCGCGGCTCGCGTCGTCACCGGCCCGCGCGCGTCGCTGGCGTCGTCGGTGCCGCCGGTCCGGGCCCGTGCGACCCGGCGAACCGCGACCGCCGCCACGACCGCGAGCAGCGCGCCGATGGCGAGCGTCAGCACCAGCCCGGGGAGGCTCGCCCGCGCGAGCACGACCACGACGGCCCCCACCGCCGCGATCACCAGCGGCCAGGTCGCGGCCCGCAGCAGCTCGCGTCGGCGTGGGTGTGGCTCTGGCCCGAGGTCGTCGGCCGCGTCCGCGGTCGGCGCGCGCGGCAGCTCGCCCCAGGGCAGGGTGCGCTCCCGCAGCGTGGCCGCCAGGCTTCGTGCTCGGGCCCGCGCCGCGCCCGGGTGCTCAGCGAGGAGGCTCTCGTCCACGTTGGTCGGCCGGCATCATCGAGGCGAACCCCTCCTCGAGCAACCTCGAGCGTCGCGAAAGGCCGCCGGCGCGTTCCTCGCGGTGGCGCATCGTCGCGCGGATCCGTTAACGTCGTCAGCGATGAACCGCATCGACGCCCTCCCTCCCGACCCGGCGCGGCTCGCTGCGTTCACGGGCGACCTGCTCGCGCCCGAGGAGGATCCGGTGCTGCAGGCGCTGGTCCGCGAGGCCGCGGCGGCCACCGACGCGCCGATCGCGGCGGTGTCGCTGGTGCTCCAGCGCATCCAGCTGTTCCGCGCCCATCACGGGATGCCCGCCGACCTGGCCGCGGTCCAGGCCACCGATCGCGAGGTCTCGTTCTGCCAGCTGGTCGTGCGCGATCGCGCGCCGGTGGTGGTGACCGAGGCCAGCAGCGATGGGCGCGTCCCCCAGGATCTGGTCCAGCGCTACGGCGTCAACGCGTACCTGGGCGTGCCCCTGATCGTCGGCGGCCACGCGCTCGGCTCGCTGTGCGTGATCGATGTGCGCCCGCGCCAGTTCACCCCCGCCCAGCTTCAGGCCCTCGAGGCGATCGGCGAGCGCGCCCGGGCCCGGCTCGAGGTCCTGGCCGGCGCGCGGGCCAGGACCATGCGGGCGCGGCGGGGGCTGTTGCCGGCGTTCGGCGAGGTCCGCAACCTGCTGATGCCGCTCGAGAACAACCTCGCCTCGGCCCGGGTCAACGCGGCCGAGTTGCGGGTCCTGGGCCGTCTGGTCGAGCACGTCGTCACCCACGGCGTGGTGGCCGCGGTCGGCAGCCTCGCGGGTGCGCGGCGCGCGCTCGACGATCTCGACGACGCGCTGGCTGACGCAGCCGACGTCGCGGCCGAACTCCGCGACGTCGTGCTGGCGCTGCAGCTGGCGGTGCTGCCGGGTGAGGGTCGCATCGGTGTCGCCGCCGCGGTCACCGCGGCGCTGGTGCTGGCCGAGCACGAGACCAAGCTGATCGGCGGCGTGCGGTCGCGCGGCAACCTCGACAACCTGCCGCTGCGCGCGCCCGGCACCGCGGCGGTGACGTTGCTCGCGACCGCCCTCGCCGAGCTGGCTCGTCGGCTGCGCGCCGGCGGGGCCGCGTGCGGTATCGATCTCGTGGTCCGGGCCGCGCCCGACGCGATGATCGTGGAGCTGACCACGCCCGACCAGGGCGCCACCACCCTCGACGACACCGCCGGCCTGCTCGACGAGCTGGTGACCGACGAGCCGGCGATCGCGGTCGTCAGCGTCCCCGGCGGCGTCGCGGTGCGGCTGATGACCTGACCAGCCCGGCGAGCCGACGGCCAGGCCCGCCCGAGCGTTGACCGCGCGGCCGTCACGCGCGCACCATCGACCCGTGCCCCCCTCCTCGATCCCGGTCCGTGGCGTCGGCATCATCGGATGCGCGCTGGTCGCAGCATGGCTGTCGGCGTGCGGCGGCAAGGCCCGACCCGCCGCGGCTCCGACCCCGTCCGCCGCGCCCCGCCCGCACCTCGCGCACTGCGTCCTGCACAGCGGCTCGAGCAGCGGCAGCGGCGGCTCGAACGGCGCGCCCATCACGCTCCGCTGCGATCTCGACGCCGAGTGCATCGCCCAGTCGGGCGGCGCCACCACGGCCACCGACGGCTTCATCGGGCTGGTGTGCGAGGGCCGCCACTGCCGGTGCACCATCGAACGGGTCGGCGAGGACGCGCCGAGCTTCGAGGAGACCTTCGAACTCGACGCCTGCGTCGACGGCGCCACCACCCACCGCGTCTTCGTCGAGCGCTGCCTGGCCGGCTCGGAGCTGGAGCCGCCCGCGGCCGAGTGAAGGTCGGCGCCGATCAGCGGCTCAGCGCCACGGTCACCATCGCGGTGCGGTCGCTGGTCGAGGACGCGGTGTCGTCGGCGTGGCCGCCGCGGCGGTGCACGCTGCCGTCGACCGCGACCGCCAGGTTGCCGCGGGCGTAGCCGAGGCGGGTCTCGGCGGTGGTGTCGTAGTCGCTGAAGTGGACGGTGCGGCTGATCATCTCCTGGTCGCGGTCGGCGCCGTCGAGCGAGCTGAACACGCGGCCGGTGAGCTTGGCGCTGGCCAGGAAGCCGCGGTAGTCGACCTGGATGCGGGGCTCGGCGGTGGCGCCGACCGCGAAGTAGTAGGGCTGGGCCCGGCCGTCCATGACGTTGCGCATCACCTGGGTCGGGTGCGCAGCGCGCCAGTCGGCGAAGCCCTGGGCCTTGAGCATCGCGAAGTCGACGCTGACCTCGGCGCCGACGTCGATGGTGAGGCCGCCGTGGTGCGCCTTGTACGCGATCGACGGGCCGACGCCGACCGAGGTCAGCAGGTCCCACGCGCGCTCGGCGCGGTCGGCCTGCTTGTGGTACGCGAACTTGCTGGTCACCGCGGTGACCCGCTGGCTGGTGGCGTCGTTGTGGTAGGTGCCGGCGATGGTGGTCTTGGCCTCGACGCCCATGGCGCGGACGCCGAACTCGTCGGTCGGTAGCTCGGCGGCGAAGCTGACCCGCTGGCCGGCGCGGAACGAGCCGTTACCCTCGGTCGGCAGCTGGTCGAGGTCGGCGCGGAAGCCGACCGTGGTGAACGCCGCGCCGTTCTGGGTGCCGGCGCCGGCGTGGAGGTCGAGGTGGGTGGCGCGCAGGTGATGGAGGATCTGGTAGGCGCTCTCGCCGAGCGGGACGCCGGCGGTCGAGGTGACGGCCATGTCGTTGAGGCTGCCGTACTCGGCCCACTCGAGCGCGATCTCCCAGGTGCCCGACGCCAGGGTCGAGATCGCGAAGCTCTCGCCGATGCCGTAGCCGTTCTGGCGGGCCAGGAAGTGGGTCAGCATGCCGAAGCCCGGGTGGCCCAGGGCGTTGATGTCGTAGGGGTTGCCGTCGAAGCGCCAGCCCTCGGTCGAGGCCAGCTTGGCCTTGAGGGCGCCCGCGCTGAACGGCAGCTGCCAGTCGACCCGGTTGGGCTCGCCGTTGTCGCGCCAGTACCAGCGGTTGCCGATCGCGAAGATGGCGCCGAGCTCGCCGGCCATCCGGACGTGGTGGCGGCGGGTCGCGTGGCCGCCGGACTCGGTGCGGCCGGCGTGGAGGACGGGCTCGGCCTGGGCGGCGCCGACGGTCAGGGCGACGGTCAGGCCGGCGAGGGTGGCGACCTGGAGCAGCGAGCCGGTTCGGTTGGAGTTCATGAACCCAACCTGCGCCTGGGCCCCGTGAGCCCGCCGTCACCCCCTGGTGACCCACCCGTGAGCCCGCGCGTGAGAATCGCGTGATCGGGTCGCCGACCCTGGTCAGGTCGTCACGACGGACGCCGGGGCCGGTGTCGGCGTCAACGCTCAGATCAGCGGGTCGATGAGCATCAGATCGGAGTCCGCCGAATCAATGCGGAATCGCGCAGTCTCTGCATATGCGCCGCCCGCGCATATCCAGGCAGAGAGAGATTCCGAAACCTCGCGGTGCTCGGTTTCTCACAGGGTTGGCAGAAGCCAACCCGGTGTCATCGATCGGTCGGTCCCGGGGCAGCCTCGGTTCCGACCTGAACAGAGCAACCCCGGCCCGAGCTGGCCTCGGAGCCTCAGAAGCTGCCGCGGACTGACAGCCTGGCGCCGCCGGCGCTGGGCCCGACGGCGATGACGGTGGAGCGCAGGCGGACTGCGCGCGGCTGGTTGCGGTAGACGGTGACGGCGCCGACGGCGAGGGTCGCGACGCCGCCGACCAGCAGCACCGCGGCGACGGTCTGCTTGCGATCGGCGCTGTCCTCGATGGCGCGGAGGTCGGGCAGGGCGGCGACCTGGGCGGTGTTGCAGCCGCGCGGGCAGGCGCTGCGCACGCGGTCGTCATAGGTGCCGTAGTCGTGGGCGGCCCAGGCGTAGAGCAGGCCGCCGAGGCCCGCGACCACCGCACCGCCGGCCACCACCGAGTACGGCTTCCAGCGCGGCATGCGGCGCTCGAGGGTCGGCGCGGGCTCGAACCTCACCAGCTCGATGACAGCGTCGGCGGCGGCGCCGCCGGTTAGCGTGAGGGTCCGCGACGTGGTGAGGAAGCCGGGCTTGGTCGCGACCAGTTGGTGGTCGCCGGGCAGGAGGTAGGCCGACGCCTCGCCCGGACCGGTGAGGACGAGCTTGCCGTCGAGGGTGACGGCGGCGCCGGGCTCGGCGCAGCGCAGGGCCAGGCGCGCGAGCTGACCGTCGAGGAGCTTGCGGTAGGTCAGGGCCTGGACGTGGACGTCGTCGCCGAGCGGCGCCGCGCCGTACGCGAGCGCGCGCTCGAGGCTGTCGCGGGCCTCGACCAGTTGGCCGAGGTTGATGAGCGCCACGGCCATGTTGAAGCGGATCGCCGGATGGTCCCAGCGCGCGACGGCCTTGCGATAGCGCTCCAGGGCCTGCGCGAACCGCGAGTAGAGGAACTCGGTGTTGCCCTCCCCGTAGAAGCCCAGCGCGATCGTCTGGTCCTCCTCGGAGACGTTGGCGGCCCACGGTCGGGACGCCGCCGTCTCAGGGCTCGGCGCTGGCGACGCAGGCTGGGCGCGCACCGTCGCCGAGACCGCGCTCAGCGCGAGCATCACGAGCACCGCGAGCCTACGCATCGCAATCTCCCGGGCACGAAGCCTCGCTCTCGCCGGGATCGCAGAGGAAGTCGCCGCACTCGTCGCAGGGCCCGCAGTCGCCGGGGCAGGCGTGGCAGTCCTCGATCGGCCCACAGGCACCATCGCCGCAGCCGCTGCACGCGCCGGCGCAGTCCGGGTCCGCGCAGCCGACCAGGCCGTTGCCGTTGCCGTCGAAGCCGCTGCTGCAGGTCTCGCCGCCCCCGCCCGTGCGAAAGCTGAACAGCCAGGTGTCGTCGAGCGGCTCGAGCGGCTCGAGGTCGCCGCCGCCGCCGCCGAAGGTGATCGTGCGGCCGAGGACCCGATCAACGTCGCGGCGACGACGCCGGCGCGGTGGCGGCGGACGAACTTGCGGGCGCGGTAGGCCACTGTCGCGGTGCGCGCGAGGACCGGGCGGCCGTCGAGGTAGCGATCGAGATCGTCGGCGAGCTGCTCGATCGACGGGTAGCGGCGGGCGCGCTCGAGGTGC
>JAYVSF010000821.1:0-9798 GCA_043775605.1 Myxococcales bacterium | reverse complement strand
CTTGCCCTTGTACTCGGTCGACTCGACGGCGATCCGCTCGGTCAGGAGCTTGTCGGCGGTCCGCAGCTGCGACGTCGCGGGCGCGTCCGCGAGCGCGCGCAGCGCGACCTCGAGGGTCGCGCCGGTGATGGTGATCCCATCGACGTTCAGTCCGGGTTCGCCCTCAACCTTCCAGTGCTCGCCGAGCGGGGCCGCGCTGGCCAGGGCGATCGTGGCCACCCGGCGCTCGCCGCGGACCAAAGCGACGCGATCGGTGCCGGCGTCGGCGGCCACGGTCACGCCGGTGACATCGACGGTGAACGGGGCCAGCGCCAGGCCCTCCGTCGTGGTGCAGCGGACCGTGGTCGGGCCGACCGCGGTGAGGCGGGCCAGCGCGAGGTCGTCGCTGCCGGGGATGGTGCAGCGGAGTCCTAAATCGCCGATGGTCGCGCCCCGGGCCGCGCTCGGCAGCGGCGGCCGCGGACCGCCCGTGTCGATCCGGGCGTCACCTTCGGTCGGGTCGGGGCTGCCGACTCCGATCTCGTCAGTGACGATCACGCCGGACGAACCCGGCGGCCGGATCGTCACCGGCAGCACGGTCATCGCCAGCAGCGGTCCCGGCCGACCCTCGAGCCGGTCGACGTCGATCGCCGAGACCCGGGCCTGGTAGTGGCCGCGCGGCACCCGCACCAGCTCGAACCGGGTGACGTTGGCCGGCACCTCGGCGGCGGCGACCACCGTGCCCGACGGCGCCAGGACCTCGAGGCGATACCAGGCCGCGGTCGCGACCGGCTGCCAGGCGGCGACCACGGTCGCGCCGTCGGCCGCAAGCTCGGCGAAGCCGATAGGGGCGGCCGAAACCCACGCCGGCGGTGGCGGCAGTGGCCGCGGCTTCTCGGGCGGCTTGCCGCGCGCGACCCGGGTGCCCATGCCCGGCTTGACCGCGACCCGGCCGCCGACCTTGCCGGTCAGGGTCACGGGCTTGCCCTCGTGGTTGGCGACGGTGCTGCCGCCGTCGGCGGCGACCCCGACCAGGGCCGAGCCGGTGCCGAGCGTGGCGATCGCCGTCGGCGTCGACACCCGCACCGTCGGCGACAGCTCGCCCAGCCGGCTGCGCAGCGTGCCCTGCTCGATCACCGCCTGCGGCGGGGTCGTGGTCGCGCGATCACGCTCGGGGCCGTAGATGATGACGATCGTGTTCTCGCGCAGCTGCAGCCGATCGTCGTCGTGGAAGGTGACCTCGGCGCTCGAGCGCTGCTGAGCGCCGACCCGCCAGGCCCGGAACAGGTCCATGCCACGGCGCGCCGCGTCCCACAGGCTCACCGCTGGCTTGCGGACCTGGACCTTACCCGACGTGCCGGTGAGCTGGGCGTCGGGGTCGGACAGGTGGCGCGGCAGCTTGAGGACCTGGCCCGCCACCAGCTTGTGGGGCAGCGGCCCGAGCTGGGGGTTGAGCTTGTGCAGCAGCGGCAGCGCGCGGCGATCGCCGTACTCGTGGGCGGCGATCGAGTAGCAGGTGTCGCCAACCTTCACCACGTAGTCGACGGTGTCGTCGGCGCGGCTCGGGCCCACCGGCCACGCCAGCGCGCCGACCACGGCCGCGATCGCGAGCAGGGTCGACCTTGACGATCGGATCATGACGGCCCTGAGGGTAGCCGACGCAGCGCGCGCACGAGCTTCCTGGCGGCAAGATCGGGCTGGATCGGTCGGGTCAGGACGTCGACGCAACCGATTCGCGCCAGGCGGGCGGCGGCGTCGAGGTCGCCGAGGGGGGCGACCGCGATGACCGGCGCGCCCAGGCCGCACAGCGCCACCACGGCGGCGTCGTCGACGTCGGCCAGCACGATCGCGCGCGGCTGGGCGCCGAGTCGGGCGGCGGCGTCGGCGGCGGTCGCGCGCTCGGCGGCGAGGCCGGCGCTGGCCGCGGCCACCAGGACCTCGTCGGGGACCGGGCCGATCGCGAGCACGGCGCCGAGCACCTCGCCGACCGGCTCGGCCCGGGTCGCCTCGACGATGCTACGGGTGATCATCCGGTGGACCCGCAGCCCGGGGCTGCCCGCGCGCCCGATCGGCCCGGGGCCCGTGAGGAGCGCCTCGAGCCGGGTGACGACCGACGGCATGGTCGGACGCATCACCGGCAGCTTGGACAGCATCGCCGCGACCAGTTCATCGACGCCGGGATCGGCCGTGCCGACGAGCTCGGCCAGCGCCGGCGGCGTCGCGAACACATGGCTCGACATGACCACGGCCGCCGGGCCCTCGAACGGCGGCCGCCCGGACAGCAGTTCGAACAGCACGCAACCAAGCGCGTAGACGTCGGCCGGCGGGCCGATCGCGAGGGCCCGGGCCTGCTCCGGCGCCATGTACGCCGGGGTCCCGCCGGTGATGTCGCGCTGGGTCAGCCGGCCGAGCTCGCCCTGGCCGTCGCCGTCCATGAACGCCAGGCCGAAGTCGATCACCACGGCCCGCTCCTGAGCGCCCTGGTTGTCGAGGAAGATGTTGTCGGGCTTGAGGTCGCGATGGACCAGGCTCTGGGCGTGGGCCGCGGCCATCGCCCGCGCGACCTCGGCGACCAGGCTCAGGCACCAGGCCCGCGCCGGTTCGCTGTTGGTCATGCGCCGGTACACGGTCTCGCCGGCCAGCAGCTCCATCACCAGGTGACCGACCCCGCCGCGCTCGCCGACATCGTAGATCCGGCAGAGCCCCGGGTGGTCGAGGCGGGCCGCGACCTTGCCTTCGCGCACGAACCGGGCCCGGGTCAGCGGGTGGTTGAGCGCGACCACCTTGATCGCGACGTCGCGCCCGAGCCGGACGTCGTGGGCGCGCCACACCGTGCCCATGCCGCCCGCGCCGATCTGGCGATCGAGCCGGTAGCGTTCCTCGACCACGCTGTCGACCTGCAGCTCGTCGAGCGCGATGATGCCGCCCGAGTCGCCCGGCACGGTCGGTCGATCGCCCTCGTTCACGTCCGCACCTCGAACAGCTCGAGCGCGGTCTCGCGGCCGGGGACCTCGTGGCTGCCGACCGCGAGGTAGTCGCCGGCCGGCGCCGCGTCCTTGGTGGCCCGGGTCACCAGGATCTGCTGGGGTCGGGCCAGGGCCTCGAGCCGGGCGGCGACGTTCACTGGATCGCCAATGACGGTGTACTCCATGCGGGTCTCCGAGCCGAAGTTGCCGACCACCACCGGCCCGGTGTTGATGCCGATCGCCAGGTGGATGGTGACGCCGTGCTGGGCCTGCCAGGCCTCGTTGCCGATCTCGAGCCAGCGCATCATGTCCTCGGCGGCTGCCACCGCCCGGGCCGCGTGATCGGGCTGCGTGCCGGGCGCGCCCCAGAACGCCATCACGCAGTCGCCGATGAACTTGTCGACGGTGCCGCCGTGGCGGAACACGATCTCGGTGAGGATCGTGAACAGCTGGTTGAGGATGGTGACGACGTGCTCGGGCGGCAGCTGCTCGATCAGCGTCGAGAACGCGGCGACGTCGGCGAACATGACCGTGACCTCGCGGCGCTCGCCGCCGAGCGCGAGGCTCTGCTCGTGGGCCACCACCTTGTCGACCAGCTGGGCCGGCAGGTAGCGGCCGAGGTCGCCGCGGATCCGCAGCTCCTCGGCGATCCGGATCTCGCTGGCCTGGAGATCGGCGGCCGCGCCTGACATCGCGCTGGCCAGGTTCTCGAGCTCGTCGCCGGTGTGCAGCTCGATGCGGCGATCGAAGCGACGCTGGGCCAGGTCGCCGGCGAAGCCGACCAGTTTGCGGACCGGCGCCGCCAGCCGCGCGCTCCACGCGACCGTGGCCAGCAGCGCCAGCAGCAGGGCGGCGATGACCGCGATCGCGACCGCGCGCCGCATCCGCGCCAGCGACGCGAAGGCCCGGTCGTACGGGATCTGGGCGACCACGAGCCAGCCGGTGCGGGCCAGCTGGCGGGCGGCGGTGACCTGCCTGCCGTGCGAGGTGGTGCGGATGCCGAACAGCAGCACGCCCTCGTCGCTGCCGACCGGTGGCGGCGTGGCCAGCAGGCCCTCGCGCGGGGCCGGCGGCAAGGTCAGCGACCGCTCGGGATCGGGGTGGGCCAGGATCCGCAGCGCGCGGTCGACCACCACCAGGGCGTCGGGGTTGTCGCCGAACGCGTCGTGGGCCAGGCGCTCGACCCGGTCCTGGACGCCGGCGACCGAGACCAGCGCGACCGCGTACCAGGTGGCCTTGGTGCCGCGCAAGGGCGCGATCAGCGTGACCCGCGGGCCGTCGGTGCCGCGGACGACGTCGCCGACCACCAGCGCGGTCGCGGCCTTGGTCCGCAGCTCGGGGGCGAGGGCCTCGGGCAGCGGCTCGATCGCCTCGCCGGGCGCGGCCGGCCGGCGCAGGGTCCCGACCGGGGCGCCCTGGTCGTCGAAGATCGCGACCGCGCGCAGGCTCGACGAGGCGTCGAGCTGGGCCCGCATGAGATCGAGGCGGGTGTCGGGGGTGAGGTCGTCGCGGACCAGGATCGCGCCGATCGCGGTCAGCTCGCGCTCGGCGCCGCCCAGGCTCTCGTCGAGGGTGTGGGCGACGTCGGCGACCACCGCGAACAGTTGCTCGCGGGTCGCCTCGACCAGGGCGTCGCGGTTGACGTCGATGAGCCGCCAGCCGACCGCGACCAGCGGGATCGTGACCAGCAGCCCGGTCATGATCAGCAAGCGGAGGTGAAAGCTGCGCTTGCGGGGAGCTGGCATCGATTGCCTCCGACGGTGCCGGGCGGCCGGGCGGCGCGCGACCGCGGACCGGTCAGGGGTGGGGAGTGGCTGGGGTAGGGGACAACGCGGCGTCGGTCGCGCGGACGCGGGTGACGCGGCGCAGGCGCGCGATCAGGCTGGCCGGCGACACCGGTCGCGCGACCGCGGCCCGGCAGCCGACCCGGACCCGGGCGGCGATGCCGGCGAAGTCGGTGGCCTCGACGTCGGTGAACAGCGGCAGGCCGCGAGCGGCGAGCGTGGTCAGGCGGTCGAGGGTCGCGCCGGGGGCGAACAGCGCCGTGGCCTGCCGGTCGTCGATCGCGGTCACCTCGATCCGGGCGGCGGTCAGCGCCAGCCGGGTCTCCTCGTCGAGCGCGCCCTCGACCCCGAGGACCAGCGCGATCGGCTCCTCGGGCACGTCGACCGCAGTCGCCAAAGGGACGGTCGGGGCCAGGGCCCGGACCGCGCGCGGCCGCAGTCGCAGCGGCAGGCCGGCGCTGTCGCTGGCCGCGCTCAGCTTGGCCAGGGCCGCGATCACCCGGGCCGCGGTCGGGCGCAACGGCGGGCTCTTGCCCAGCATCCCGTGCAGCAGATCGTCGAGCGCCGCGGGGGGGGCCGGCTTGAGGTCGAGCTCGCGCAGCGGCACCGGCGCCGAGTAGGCGTGGCGCATGATCGTCTCGGTGATGCTGCCGAGGAACGGCGGCCGGCCGCTGATCATCTCGTACAGGGTGCAGCCCAGCGAGTAGATGTCGCTCGGCGGCCCGACCGAGCGGCCGCGGGCCTGCTCGGGCGACATGTACGCCGGGGTCCCGCCCAGCACGCCGTCGGCGGTGAGCCGGCCTAGCGACGGCGAGCTGCCGGCGTCGGTGATGAACGCGAGGCCGAAGTCGACGACCTTGATCAGCAGCGGGAGGCTGGTGGGCGAGCCGACCACGAAGGTGTTCTCGGGCTTGATGTCGCGGTGGACCAGGTTGATCTGGTGGGCGGCGTCGAGGACGTCGGCGATCTGGCTGGCGGCGTCGACAGCCTGGGCCAGCGGCAGCGGCCCGCGGTCGAGGCGCGCGCGCAGGCTCTCGCCCGACAGCAGCTCCATCACCAGGTACATGCACTCGGCGCTGTCGCCGAAGTCGATGATCTGGACCGCGCCCGGATGGTGGAGGCTGGCGGTGACCCGGGCCTCGCGCAGGAACCGCAGGCGGGCGTCGGGCCGGCTGGCCTGGGTCGCGTGCATCAGCTTGACCGCGACGTCGCGCGCGAGCTCGATCTGGCTCGCGAGCCAGACCTGACCGGTCGCGCCCTCGCCGAGCACGCGCTCGAGGCGGTACTTGTCGGCGAGCACGGTACCCGGTTGCACGCGGCGAGTATGCCGCGAATCCGCGTCCGGATCCGGACCCGCGCCGGAATCCGCGGGCGAGGCCGAATCCCGGGGCCGGCCTTGCGCCTCCGTCGTGGTCCGGGTACGAATGCCCCGCCGGGCGACCGGCCGCCATGATCGATCGCTACAGCCGCCCCGAGCTCGCCGCGCTGTGGTCCGATGGCGCCCGCTTCGCGTGCTGGCTCGACGTCGAGCTGGCGGTGTGCGCGGCGATGGAGGCGACCGGCCAGGTCCCGGCGGGCACCGCGGCGACCGTGCGCGAGCGGGCCGGCGGCAGGCTCGATCCCGCGCGCATTCTCGCGATCGAGGCCACCACTCGCCACGACGTGATCGCGTTCTTGACCCACGTCGAAGAGCTGGCCGGCGAGCCGGTGCGCTGGCTGCACCTCGGCATGACCTCGTCGGACGTGCTCGACAGCGCGCTCGCGTTGCAGACCGTGCGCGCGCTCGACGTCATCCTGGCCTCGGTCGATCGGCTGCGGGCCGCGCTCGCGACCCAGGCTCGCGCCCACGCGGCGACCGCGATGATGGGCCGCTCGCACGGCATCCACGCCGAGCCGATCACCGCCGGGCTCACCTTCGCGCGCTGGTACGCCGAGGTCGGCCGCGCCCGGGCCCGGCTGGTCACCGCCCGGGTGACGATCGCGGTCGGCAAGATCGCCGGCGCGGTCGGCGTCTACGGCAACCTCGATCCCGCGATCGAGCAGGCCGCGCTGACCGCGCTCGGCCTCGCGCCCGAGACCGTCGCCACCCAGATCGTCGCCCGCGATCGCCACGCCGAGGTGTTGTGGGCGCTGGCCATGCTGGGCACCGCGATCGAGCAGATCGCGCTCGGCGTCCGCCACTGGCAGCGGACCGAGGTCGGCGAGGCCGAGGAGGGGTTCGGCGCCGGCCAGAAGGGCTCGAGCGCGATGCCCCACAAGAAGAACCCGATCCTGTCGGAGAACCTGTGCGGCCTCGCGCGGCTGCTGCGAGCCTACGCCGGGGCCGGGCTCGAGGACATAGCACTGTGGCACGAGCGCGACATCTCGCACTCGTCGGTCGAGCGGGTGAGCTTCCCCGACGCGACCATCCTCGCCGACTTCATGGCCGCGCGCGCGACCAGCCTGGTCGCCGGGCTGGTGGTCCACGGCGAGCGGATGGCGGCCAACCTCGCAGCGTCGGGCGGGCTGTGCTTCTCCGAGGCCGTGCTGCTGGCGCTGGTCGGCCAGGGCCTGGTCCGGCAGGAGGCCTACGTGTTCGTGCAGCGCTGCGCCCACGCCGCGCTGGCCGAGGGCGCGGCCAGGGGCGGTGGTCCGCCGGCCGGACGGTTCCGCGCGCTGCTCGGCGCCGACCCCGACGTGGTCCGCCACCTGACCGCCGTCGAGCTCGACGCCTGCTTCGATCTCGCGCATCACCTCCGGCACGCGCCGGCGATCCTCGAGCGCGCGCTCGCCGCCCCACCGGCATCGCCACCCTGAACCGCGATCGCGCCGATCGCCGAGGTCCCATGGACGCCGCCCAGCTCGACACCGTGCTCCACGCCCAGCTCGGCATGACCCTGGACGGCACCCACTGGACGGCGATGGCCGGCCGCGGCCCGCTCCGGCGCTACGACGGCAAGGTCCGCGACTGCTACATCGACGACGCCGCCGGCGAGCGCATCATCGTCGTCACCGATCGCATCAGCGCGTTCGACGTCGTGCTCGGCACGATCCCGAGCAAGGGCCAGGTCTTGAACCAGCTCGCCCGCTACTGGTTCGACGAGACCCGCCACCTGGCGCCCAACCACATGCTCGCGGTGCCCGACCCCAACGTGATGATCGTCCGCGAGTGCACGCCGCTGCCGGTCGAGCTGGTGATGCGGGCCTACCTGACCGGCGTGACGTCGACGTCGGTGTGGCGGGCCTACCAGCGCGGCGACCGGACCTTCTGCGGCCACGCCTTGCCCGACGGCTTGAAGAAGAACCAGCCGCTGCCGGCGCCGATCCTGACCCCGTCGACCAAGGCGGCCAAGGGCGGCCACGACATCTCGGTCAGCAAGGACGAGTTGTTGGCGATGGGCGGCATCAGCGCGCGCGACTTCGATCGCGCGGCGGCGATCGCGGCGTCGCTGTTCGCGTTCGGCCAGGCCCGGGCCGCCGAGCGCGGCCTGATCCTCGCCGACACCAAGTACGAGCTGGGGCTCGACGGCGCCGGCGAGATCGTGGTCATCGACGAGATCCACACCCCCGACTCGTCGCGCTACTGGTTCGCCGACGACTACCAGGCCCGGCTCGATGCCGGCCTCGAGCCGCGCAGCCTCGACAAGGAGTACGTGCGCCGCTACCTGGTCGAGGAGGCCGGCTACGGCGGCGACGGGCCGCCGCCGCCCTTGCCCGATCACGTCCGGGTCGAGGCGGCGAAGCGCTATGTGGCCAGCTACCAGCAGCTCACCGGCGTGGCGCTCGAGCCCGAGGTCGGCGATCCGGAGGCGCGCATGGCCGCCGCGCTGGGGGCGACTTGATCGCAGGCGTCGGGGCGGGCGAGCAGGTCCTCGTCCTGCCGGGCTCGTCGGCGCGGTCGGCGGCGCGGCTGGCCAGCCTGCGGGTCAAGGTCCAGCGCACGAACCCGGGCGTGACCGCGCTGGCCGCCCGCTTCGTCCACCTGGTCGCGGTCGCGCGGGCGCTGACCACCGACGAGCGCGCGATCCTCGACGCGCTCCTGACCTACGGCCCGCGCGAGGACGCCGCGCGGCCCGCGGACGACGACGTTGCGCTGGTGCGGCTGGTGGTGCCGCGGCTCGGCACGATCTCGTCGTGGTCGTCGAAGGCCACCGACATCGCCCACACCTCGGGCCTCGACGCGGTGGAGCGGATCGAGCGCGCCATCGCGTGGACCGTCACCGGCGCGGTCGCCGACGCCGCCGCGCTCGATCACGCGCTCGCCGATCGCATGACCGAGTCGGTGATCGATCCCGCGCAGGCCGCCGCGACCCTGGCCCACGCGCACGCGCCGCGCCCGCTGCGAACGATCGCGCTCGGCGTCGACCCGGTCGCGGCCCTCGCCGCCGCCGATCGCGCGCTCGGCCTGGCCCTGGCGGCCGACGAGATCGAGTACCTCGTTGCCGCCTACGCCCGGCTCGGCCGCGATCCCACCGACGTCGAGCTGATGATGTTCGCCCAAGCCAACAGCGAGCACTGCCGGCACAAGATCTTCAACGCCCGCTTCGTCGTCGACGGCGTGGCCCAGGATCGCTCGCTGTTCGAGCTGATCAAGGCCTCGACCGCCGCGGCCCCAGCCGGCGTCCTGTCGGCCTATCACGACAACGCCGCGGTGTTCGTCGGGCCGGTCGGCGAGCGGTTCTTCGCCGACCCCGACCGCACCTTCCGCGGCCACCAGGAGTCGGTCCACGTCCTGCTCAAGGTCGAGACCCACAACCACCCGACCGCGATCGCGCCGTTCCCCGGCGCGGCGACCGGTAGCGGCGGCGAGATCCGCGACGAGGGCGCGACCGGCCGCGGCTCGCGCCCCAAGGCCGGCGTGGTCGGCTTCACGGTGTCGAACCTCAACCTGCCCGGCGCCGAGCTGGCATGGGAGCGGCTGCCGTCGCGACCGGCCCGCATCGCGTCGCCGCTCGAGATCATGCTCGACGGCCCGCTCGGCGCGGCCGCGTTCAACAACGAGTTCGGCCGCCCGGCGATCGGCGGCTACTTCCGCACCTTCGAACTCGAGGTGCCCGGGCCGCGCGGGCGCGAGGTCCGCGGCTACCACA
>JAYVSF010000820.1:0-1561 GCA_043775605.1 Myxococcales bacterium | reverse complement strand
GGGATGCGGTAGCCGAGGCGTCGATCGCGGCGGGTCATGAGGTGCTCCTGACCGTGGGTAGTGACATGTAGGTGTCAAGCGTACTTCATGCCCCAGAGTTTGTGAAACAAACCCGTTTCCGTACCGGCGCGGCCGACGTTCATCGTCGGCGAGCCGATCCCCCAGAGGCTGGGAATCTGAAAGATTCACAGTCCCTGGGCCGCACCAGTTTTTCGCCCGCGTTGACCGCGCGGCGGTCCGGATGGCAGATGGAGGCGATGTCGGTCGTGCCGCTGCCATGGCGTCCGCCGGTGGTCGGCCCGCTCGAGGGCCGGCTGGCGGCCTGGGCCGACGGCGTGCGCTGGCCCGACGGTGGGGCGCTGGGCGCAGTGCGCTGGCGGCGCGCGAGCACCGAGCCGGTGGCGGCGATCGCGGCGCGGGTCGCCGAGCCGGCGGCGGTGGCGCTGACGATCACCGCGCGCGATCCCGGGCTCGGCGCCGGACCCTGGACGGCGATCGCGGTTGTGCCGTGGCCGGTGGTGGTCGGGCTGGTCGCGGCCACGCTCGGGTCGGGCGCCGTCGACGAACTCGCTGCGCCACGGCCGCCGACCGCGATCGAGCGCGCGCTGGTGGCGGGCGCGATCGCCGACGCCCTCGCCCGCGCCGAGATCGCCGCTGACGTCGGGCTGGGCCGGCCGGTCGCGCCGAGCGGCGCGTGCGCGCTGGTGCACCTGGCGGTGTCGCGGCCGGGCCCGGCCGAGGTCGTGGTGATCGTGCCGGACCTGCCTGCGCCCCGTCTGCGGCCGCTGGCCAGCCTGCTGGCGACTCGCGGCGGCCGGCTACCGGCGGTGCCGGTGATCGTCGAACTGGCGCGGGCCGCGCTACCGGCGGCGGCCGGACCGCGCCTGGCCGCGCTGGTGCCCGGCGATGTCATCGTGGTCGGGCGATCGGCGCCGGCGCTGCGGGTCGGACGCGGCCGGGTGGCCGGCGCCCTTGACCTGGCGGCGGGTGAGCTTACCGTCGCGGCCAGCTACCTGCGAGCCGACCCCGTGAGCGACCCGAACCCCCAGACCCTGGCCGACGACCTCTCGATCCCGCTGACGGTGGTGGCCGGCGAGGTCGCGGTGTCGGCGCGCGCGCTGCTCGAGCTGGCGCCCGGCGCGGTGCTGCCGCTCGGCCGACCGCTGGGCGGCGCCGTCGAGCTGTGGGCCGGCGGTCGCCGGATCGCGCGCGGTGAGCTGGTCGAGGTCGAGGGCGCGCTCGGGGTCCGGGTCGCCGAGCTCCTCGTCGAGGCCGCGCCGGCCGCCCGCGCCGTTCCTTCGGTCCCTGTCCCCGCAACCCCGCCCCGAGGTCATTGATGCCGGTCTACGAGTACCGCTGCCTGTCGTGTGCGAAAGAGTTCGAGTACGAGCACCGGATGAGCGAGAAGCGGACCGAGTGCGTCGAGTGCGGCGGCGCGCTCGAGCGGTTGATCTCGCGCACCTCGTTCGCGTTCAAGGGTGGTGGTTGGTACAAGGACCTCTACGCCTCCGCCAAGCCGGCGTCGATGTCGGGCGAGAGCACCGGCGCGGGCGCCTCCTCG
>JAYVSF010000819.1:0-2876 GCA_043775605.1 Myxococcales bacterium | reverse complement strand
GGCTGCCGCCGCTCAGCCACACCGGCGGCGCGCCGGCGGCGGCGCCACGGCCGACCGGCCAGGCCTGGATCGCGGGCGGCGCCAGCAGCGCGCGGACCGCCAGCGCGCCGAGCGGCACCGACGGCGGGACCGGGATCGCACGGGCGCACAGCGGGCAACGCGCGCGGCCGTGATCGATCGCGCAGGTGTCGCAGCGGGTGAGGCGCAGACGCTCGAGCAACACGGCGGGGAACGGGCCGCGCCGACCGCGCGCGAAGACCTCGGTGAAGTAGGCGGCGAGCTCGTCGCGCAGCGCGACGAACGGGATCGCGGCCCGCGGATAGGTGACCTCGGGATCGAACACCGGCGGGCCCATGAGGCACCGCGCGGCCGGCGCCACCCGGCGTGCGGGATCGGCGGGCGCGTGGACGCCGCCGTAGGGCCCGACCCAGAGGAGGGTGCGGAACACCATGGTCGCGAACGCGTACCAGTCGCTGTCGCGATCGTGCGGTCGGGTCGGGACCGGCGCCGGCGCGGGTCGCGCGCACAGCCGCGGATCGACGAAGCGCTCGGTGTACAGCGCGCACGGCCAGCGGCCGTACTGGAAGCTGTCGGCGTCGAGCAGGTGGCAGCGCGGGCCGTCGATCAGGACGTTGCCGTCGTTGAAGTCGCCGAGGACCACGCCGGCCGCGTGCAGCGCGGTGACCGAGGCGTGCAGCTCGCGCAGCGCGCGGACCAGGTCGTCGAGGGCGCGCCCGCCAGGCTTGCGCACCCGCGGCTCGCCGAGCTGGTACAGCGGCGTGCCGGTGACCCGACGCATGACGTAGCCGACCGCCGCCGCGCTGGCGCCGCGACCACCGCGCGCGATCTGGCCGGGCACGATCACCGATGACGGCAGGGGCCGCGGGCAGTCGCGCAGGCGGGCCTCGAGCTCGGCCAGGCGCGCGGTCGCCGCCGCCTCACGCGCGGGATCGCCGGCGACGTCGGGGTGGCGCGCGTCCTTGAACAGCTTGAGCGCGCGATCGCCGCCGAGGTCGTAGACGACCGCCTCGCCGCCCTGGCCGAGCACGGGCGCCCCGTCGACGTCGACGCGCTCGCGGTCGAGCCAGACCGCGGTCACCGCCGCCCCCACCGGGCCAGCGCGATCGTGGTGTCGTCGTCGAGCAGCGCCGGCCGACGCTCGACCCGGCGGGCGTCCCAGTCGATCGTGGTCGCGTCCTCGGCGAGCAGGCCGAGCCTGCGGGTGAGGGCCGCCGGGTTCTTGTACAGCGCGTCGGCGCCGGCGGCGTCGAGCAGATCGCTGCCAGGCTGCGCGACGACCAGCGGACCGGCGCCGTCGGTGGCCAGCAGCGCGCTGCCCACCGTGGCGTCAGCGAACCAGGTCTCGCCAGGCGTGCGCTCGCCGACCAGGCCGAGCGCGAGGTACGGCGGCTGGTTGTCGGGGAACGGGCCGATCACGCGCTGCTCGCGGCCGAGGCCGACGACCCCGTCGCCCTGGGCGTGGACCGCGGCCTGATCGCGGGTCACTACCGCGCACAACGCCGTCGCCAGCAGGTGGCTGACCACCAGCTCGGTGCGCGCCGACGTCGAGTCGCAGCCGAGCGCGGCGCACAGTGCGGCGAGCACGTCGAGCACCTGATCGCCGGCGGCGGCGAACAGCGCGGGCTCGACCGCGGCCCCGGCCTCCACCCGCTCGCGCAGCGCTCGCAGCCACAGCCGCGCGGTCAGCTCGGCGCCGACCTCGCTGCGGGCCCCGCTGCCGCAGCCGTCGCACACCACCATGACCAGCCCACGGTCGCCCCGCGACCACGCCACGGCGTCCTGGTTGGGTCGCCCCAGGCGGCGATGGACCCGGCCGGCCACGCTGCCGGTCGCCACCTCGGCGCCGAGGGCCCCCGCCGCGTGCCCGACCGTGTTCGTGTCGTCCATACACACTTGATAGTGTTTCTTTAACACGATGTCAAGTGGGCGCGCGATGGGCGCTGATCGGCCGCCTGATCCACCGTCGATCGTCAGCCGGCGTGTTGCATGCGGCGGCGCAGCCAGGCCTCGCCGAAGCGGAGGTCGCGGGCGACGGTGTTGGCGTGGAGCTCGAGCACGTCCGCGATCTCGGCCTGGGTCAAGCCGCCGAAGTAGTGGAGTTCGATGACCCGCGCCTCGCGCTCGTCGGACAGGTGGAGGGCCGCCAGCGCGGCCCCGAGCTGGTCGGCTCGTTCACCAGCGGCGGCACCGAGAGCCTCATCCTCGCGGTCAAGACCTCGGCGAGGAGGCCGTCGGCGCCGTGCTCGGACTGCTCGCCCCCGCGCCACCCTGACCGCTCGGGCCCGGGCTCGGGCCGGTGCCCGCTGGCGGCAACGACGCACCGGTCTGGGTTCAGCCGGTCTGCCAGGGATCGACGATGGCTGCGCCGGTGCGCGCCCTGTCGGCCGTGTTGCGGGTGACCAGTGTGAGGCCATGGACGATCGCGGTGACGGCGATGAGCCCGTCGACGACCGGGACCGGTGTGCCCGCGGCCTCGTTGCGCGCCGACATGCGGCCCCACTCGCGCGCCACCGGCTCGTCCACAGGCAGGACCCGGCCAGCGAGGCGGTCGCCGAGCTGCGCGAACCAACGCTCGAGCGACGTGCGGCGACGAGAGGCCGGGAGCCGCGCGATGCCCTTCTCCAGCTCGCCGATGGTGAGAACACTGACGAAGTCGGCGCCTGCGGGGAGCGCCGCGAACCAGGCGTCTACCGCCGGCGATGGCCGTGGCCTGGTGAACTCGGACAGCGCGCAGGTGTCGACGAGATACGCCATGGGATCACAGGGTTGGCAGAAACCAACCCTGTGTCATCGATCGATCGGCCCGGCACCAGCGTGCCGGCCCGATCTGTACGGAATCAGAGCCGAGGGTTGGT